>CAYFFJ010000116.1:0-1743 GCA_964342395.1 uncultured Hydrogenophaga sp. | reverse complement strand
CCAGGTAGACCTGGCCAGACTTGTCCAGCGCCAGCGCTACAAACTGGGGGGCATCCGCGGCTTGGGCGCCTTCGGTTTGGGGCAGGTCCACCTTCACGGCACTGACCATGAGGGGTGCGGTAATGATGAAAATCACCAACAGCACCAGCATGACGTCGATGAGCGGCGTCATGTTGATGTCGCTCATGGGGGAGGCGCTGGGGGTGCGCTCCAGGCGGCCGAAGCTCATGCCCCCACGCTCCACCGCTGCGCGGGTCGCTGCCCCCCAAGGGGGCTAACTCGCCTTGGGGCGGCCCGGCGGCAAGTTGTTGCGTTCATGGCTCTTGCGTCAACAGGAGCTCGCGCAAGTCGCGGGCAAAACCTTCCAGGTCCGCTTCGATACGCCCAATCAGGCGGCCCAGGATGTTGTAGCCCAGCACAGCAGGGATAGCGACCGCCAGGCCCGCGGCCGTCATGATCAAGGCCTCACCCACGGGGCCGGATATCTTGTCGATGCTGACCTGGCCAGAACCCGCAATGCCCATGAGCGCGTGGTAAATGCCCCAGACGGTGCCCAGCAAACCCACAAAGGGCGCGGTGGACCCGACCGTGGCCAACAGCACCTGACCGGCCTGCAACTGGCGCAACACCCCATGCAGGGCGTCGCGCAACACACGGGTCAGTTGTTGGGAGCGGTCGCCGCTGGCACCCAGCGTGCCGGGCAACGTTTGCTGGGTCGCCTCCACCAGCGGGCTGACCAAAAGTTCGCGGTCAAACGCCCGCACGGCCACTTGGGCTTGTGCCCAGTCGGGCGCCTGCCAAAACGCAGCGGTGCTGCGGCCTACATCGCGCACCGCGCGCTGCAGCAACCAGCCTTTCCACAAAATCACCACCCAACTGCACACCGACATGCCCAGCAGCACCACGGACACCGTGGTGCTGACCGCATCGCCCTGGAACAGCGGGATGGCGTTCATTTCAGGTTGAGCACATCAAACATGTCGAACAGGCCCGCCTTGTGCCCGGCCAGAAAACGCGCGGCACGCAAGCTGCCCTGGGCGTAAGTGACACGGCTGGAGGACTTGTGGCTGATCTCGATGCGCTCACCGGTACCGGCAAACAGCACGGTGTGGTCACCCACGATGTCGCCCCCGCGGATCGTGGCAAAACCAATGCTGGACGGATCGCGCTCGCCGGTCACGCCATAACGTTCGTAGACGGCGCACTCTTTCAAGTCGCGGCCCAAGGCGTCGGCAATCACCTCCCCCATCTTCAGGGCCGTGCCCGAGGGGGCGTCGACTTTGTGGCGGTGGTGGGCTTCGACGATTTCGATGTCGTAGCCAGTAGACAGGGCCTTGGCCGCCATTTCCAGCAACTTGAGGGTAACGTTGACGCCCACGCTCATATTGGGCGCCATCATGATGGCGATGTGTTGGGACGCCTCGGCAATTTCGGCCTTCTGGGCATCGGTAAACCCGGTGGTGCCAATGACGGCCGACACCCCCAGCTCACGGCACACACGCAGATGCTCCAGCGTGCCTTCGGGGCGCGTGAAGTCGATCAGCACATCGCAGCCCTTGAGGCCTTGGCGCAGGTCCGAGGTGATGAGCACACCGGCTGGCTGGCCCGAGAACGCACCAGCGTCCTGGCCCAGGGCGGGGCTACCGGCCATGTCCAGCGCGCCGCCCAGGCGACAGTCGTCGGCCGCGCGCACGGCCTCAATCAACATCTGGCCCATGCGGCCGGAAGCGCCAGCAATGGCGA
>CAYFFJ010000115.1:0-1762 GCA_964342395.1 uncultured Hydrogenophaga sp. | reverse complement strand
TGGCGGCGAGGTGGCCGCCCCACTCGTTGGCTTCGATCAGCACCTCGTTGGCAATGATGTCCAGTTTCTTCTGGACTTCGCCTTGCACGTTTTCGCTGTCAGCCGAGCCCAGCACCTCGCCCAAGGCGCCTTTGTTGACGGCGTGGCTGATGCGTTTGCAGGCGCGGGCCACCACTTCCAGCAGCAGGCGCAGCTGGGGTTGGATGTGGCCTTTTTCGCGTTGTTGCTCGACCAGGTAGCGGGTGAGCGATATTTTGGATGCCATGGTTTTTCCTCCTAGGGGTTTGGGGTGCTGGCTGCTCAATCGGCCAAGGCGCGGGTGATGACTTCGCGCACGTCGTTGCTCAGTTCGTTGCGGGCAGCCACCCGGGCAATGGCCTCGCGGGCGGCGTTGCGGTAGGGTGTTGCCAGTTTTTTCCAACGGTCCAGGGCGCGGGCCAAGCGGGCTGCCACCTGGGGGTTGATGGCGTCCAGTTCCACCACTTGTTCACTCCAGAACACGTAGCCTGCGGCGTCTGTGCGGTGAAAGCCCGCCGGGTTGGCCTGGCAGTAGGTGGTGATGACGCTGCGGGCCCGGTTGGGGTTTTTCACGGTGAAGTCGGGGTGGGCCATCAACCGTTTGACCAGTGGCAGCACCTGGCCCCCGCGGTCGGGACTGCTGGCTTGCAGGGCAAACCATTTGTCGATGACCAGCGCTTCGTTTTTGAACAGGGCGTGGAAGCGTTGCAGGGCGTTTTGCGCCAGCGGGTGCCCGGCGCTGACCAGGGCGGACACGGCGCCGAAGCGGTCGGTCATGTTGCTGGCGTCTTTGAAGCGCTGCAGCGCTTTGCCGGGCCACACGGTGTCGCCGCGCAGGGTGGCGGCCAGGCACAGGTGGGTGAGTGCCTGGTTGGCCAGGGCGCGGCGGCCGCAAGAGGCGGCATCGGGCGAGTACGCACCGGTTTGCGCATGGTGCTCGTAAGCCCAAGCCCAGTCGTCGTACAGGTGCAGTGCCAGGGCTTCACGCATGGCTTCGCGCACGGCGTGGATGCGTTGGGGGTCCACCACGTCGAGCTGCTCGGCCATGTAGGTTTCGGCGGGCAGTGTCAGCACCAGTTCTTTGAAGGCGGGGTCCAGGTCGGGGTGGCGCAACACGGCACGCATGGCCTGAATATACGCATCATTAATGGCTTCAGCGCTTGATGGTATTGACTCTTCAGCTATTAATTTAAGTGCTGTGCGCAAGGCCAGGCGTTGCCCGGCTTCCCATTGGTTGAACGGGTCTGGGTCGTGGGCGAGCAGGGCCAGCAGCTGGGCGTCGGTGTGGTTGAACTCCAGCACCACGGGGGCGCTGAAACCACGCAGCAACGAGGGCACGGGCTCGGCGCTCAAGCCGGCAAACACCAGCGTCTGGCTGGCCTCGGTCAGCACGAAGGTGCGGGTGTCGGCGGTGGCCGGTGGCTCGCCTTCCAGCTGCACGGGCAGGGGTTGGCCGCTTTGGCTGAGCAGCCCCATGGCCATGGGGATGACGAAGGGGGCTTTGTCGGACTGGCCGGGGGTGGTGGCGCAGCTTTGGTTGAAGGTGAGGGCGTAGGTGCCCGATGGGGCGTCGAAGTAGCCCTGCACGCTCACACGGGGGGTGCCTGCTTGCGAGTACCAGCGCTTGAACTGGGGCAGATGGCGTGCCAGGGGGCTGTGGGGGTTGGCATCGGCCACCGCGCCTGCAAAGTCGTCGCAGGTGACGGCCTGGCCGTCGTGGCGCGCGAAGTACAGCGCCATGCCC
>CAYFFJ010000114.1:0-1912 GCA_964342395.1 uncultured Hydrogenophaga sp. | reverse complement strand
TATTTCGATCAGCAGCTGGCGGGCCATTCGCAGGCCTTCATCGATGCGGTAGCTCTCGTCCAGGTAGGGGTCGTTGATCAGGCCTTTCCAGCCCACGGTGGTGCGGGGCTTTTCGAAATAGACACGCATCACGATTTCCAGTGAATCGGCGTATTTGTCGCGCTGCACCTTCAGGCGACGGGCGTATTCCAAGGCAGCGGCCGGGTCGTGGATGGAGCACGGGCCAATGACCACCAGCAGGCGGTCGTCGGTGCCCGCCATGATGTGGTGGATGTTGCTGCGGGTTTGCGAAATCAGCGTTTCAACTGCGGTGCCACGGATGGGGAAGAAGCGGATGAGGTGTTCGGGAGGGGGAAGCACGGTGATGTCCTTGATGCGTTCGTCGTCGGTCTGGCTGGTTTTTTCGACGGCGGCATACCAAGACTCGGGGTGCGCGGAACTGGCGGGTGCATTCATGAAGGCTCTCCGTGGATCGGGTTAAAGGGTAGGAAGCAAAAAGGCAAAAAAAAACCGCCGGGGGTCCGGCGGTTGTTTGAGGTGCTTGGGTGCGCTTTTTCAGGGCTCAGGCTTGCATCTCTCGACCGCCGGTGGGGCGTGAGAACCAAAAATGAGCAAAATAAAAGCGTGCCGTTTGCATGGCGTTCAATGTAGCACAGCGGGGCGTGGTGAAACTGACGGGCCAGCCACACCGGCTTTTCAAACAGGCGGGAGGTGGCGTTGGACGAGGTGCTCCACCACATCGGCCTGAAGCACATCGCGCCTGCGCTTCAAGGGTTCGCGGTCGGCCAACCCACCCAGCCAGCGTTTGAACTGGGCAAACGCTGTGGGGTGCAGGGTGTGCATGCGGGCCATCTTGCCGTTGCTGGCCACCACCACGGCGCTGAACGGGGGGGCGTCCATCAGCTGCTCGCGACGCAAAATGTCCACCTCAAACCCGTCCTGGTTGACCGCGGTGTACTTTTGAAGGGTGCGCAACCGAAAACTTTTGTCCACCTTTTGCAGGAGGCCCAGCACCGAACTGTCCACCCGGGCCAGCTGTGTGGCAAAGCGGATGCGCTGGCGCACGTCCCACAACAAATCGATGTCGCGGGTGGCCACTGCGGCGGCTTCGTACGCATACAAGGCATGGGTGCCCACCACGCGGAAATAGCCCGCCAACCCAGAAACCTGCAACCGGTCCAAGATGGACACCACCAGCGGGTCCAGGCGGCCAACGCGCAACGCGCGGTTCATCCGGGTGTGTTCAACCAGCTTCGCCTGCAACGTGCTCAACCGCTCGGCGGCAGCTGCCTTTCGTTGCTGAAAGCGGGCATAAACGTCTTCGGTGGCGGGGCTGCGCGGGCCCAGGCTGGTTTCACTGCCAGCCGGGCTGGTGCGAACCAGATAGGCCGCGTCGGGGTTGGACAGGGGGCCTTTGTGCCAATACATGCCGCCACGCACCTGTTGCGCTTCACGGGTGGCTTCTTCCCAAGCCTCAAAAACAGCCACCGCGTCAATGTACTGACGGGTTTGGTTGTGGCTGAGTTCAAGCATGTTTCGGTACGTTTTTCATTTTCATGAATTTATACCGAAACTTATTGAAAAACAAACACTTTCAGGCCGTACCGCCCACCGTCAACCCGTCGATGCGCAGCGTGGGCTGGCCCACGCCCACGGGCACGCTTTGGCCTTCTTTGCCACACACGCCCACGCCGCTGTCGAGCTTCATGTCGTTGCCGATCATGCTGATGCGGGTCAGCGACTCGGGGCCGCTGCCCACCAGGGTGGCGCCCTTGACGGGGTACTGGATTTTGCCGTTTTCCACCCAGTAGGCCTGGGAGGCGGAGAACACAAATTTGCCGCTGGTGATGTCCACCTGCCCGCCACCGAAGTTGGTGGCGTACAGGCCTTTTTTGATGCTGGCCACGATGGG
>CAYFFJ010000113.1:322-2397 GCA_964342395.1 uncultured Hydrogenophaga sp. | reverse complement strand
AGCACGTGGCCAAGAAAAAAGACGGCACCATCGACCTGAAAATTTTGCCCCAGTGCACGCTGCCCCTCACGGGCGTGGGCGTGGTGGACCGCATCATCACCGACCTGGGCGTGATGGACGTGACCCCCGAAGGTCTGAAGCTGGTGGAGTTGGCCCCGGGTGTGACGCGCGATGACATCCAGGCCAAAACCGGTGTGCCGCTTATCTGTATTGGGTTTTAAGCTGCGGTATTTGAAGTCTTTACAGCTCGTCCACCCGGCGTGGCGAATAGCTGTCCCAGGTCTGGCAACCTGGGCATTGCCAGAAATGGGTGCCCGCTTCAAAGCCGCAGGCGGCGCAGCGGTAGCGGCGCAGGGGCACGGCGGCTTTGTTGACGGCTTTCAGCACGCCTTCGGGCACCGACAAGCCACCGCCCAAACCCAGCCAGCCCGCCGCCACCACCAGTGAGGGCTCGCGTTGCAGGTGTTGCAAAAACAGGGCCGATGTTTCGCTGGTGGCCTCGGCAGGCAGCAGCAGGGCCAAGGCCTCCACATGGTCCACCGACGGGGCTTGCTGCTCTGCGGTGGTCAGCAGACGGCTGGCCTCGGGGGCACGGTCCAGCGTCAGTGCCAGCTGCGCCAGCTGCTTGGCGGCCAAGGGCAGGGCTTTGGGGGCTTGGGTGGCCAGTGCCAGCAGTTGTTCAAAAGCCTGTGCGGGCTGCTGGGTTTGCGCCAGCAGGCGGGCCAGGTCCAGGTGGGGGCGGGCGCTGTCGGGCGCCAGGGCCAGGGCTTGGTCCAGTTGCACGCGGGCTTCGTCCATGGCCTGGCGGTCCAGGGCGTCTTGCGCCAGCTCGCAGCGGTAGTGGGCCATGCGGTGGGTGAAGCTGCCTTGTTGCGCCGACTCCAGCGCCTGTGCCACGGGAATGGCTTTGGCCCATTCGCGGGTGCGCTCGTACAGGCCCAGCAAGGCGAGTTGGGCTTCGGCCTCGTAGCGGGTGCCGCTGAGCTGTTGCAGGCTGGCCTCTGCGCGGTCCAGCAGGCCGGCGCGCATGAAGTCCATGGCCAGCGCGTGTTGCGCCCGCTCGCGGTCGGCAGCGCTCAGGTCGGCGCGTTGCAGCAGGTGCTGGTGCACCCGCACCGCGCGGTCGTAGTCGCCCCGGCGGCGAAACAGGTTGCCCAGCGCAAAGTGCAGGTCGGTGGTGTCGGGGTCTTGCTGGACGGCTTCAATGAAGGCGTCAATGGCCTGGTCTTGCTGCTCGTTGAGCAGGTGGTTCAGGCCTTTGAAATACGACTTGGGTGCACTGCGCGTTTCCACCCGCCACTGGCGGATGTCGAACCGCGAGGCCACCCAACCGGCCGTAAACGCCAGTGGCACGGCCCACAGCACCCAGCTCAGGTCAAGTTCCATGGGGGGGTTGTTCGTCGGTGGAGGAAGGGACGGGGGCGGTGGCAACGGGCGGTGTGGCGGCCTTGGCCTGACGGCGCGCCGCCAGCCACAGGGGCAGCATCACCACAATGCCCCCGAACATGCCCAGCACGAAAGTGGCCAGCACCACCAGCACCAGGGGCGCTTGCCAGCGGGTGCCAAAAAAGAAGTGCAGATCGACCGGCGCCTGGTTGTTCAGCGCAAATGCGAACAGCACAAAAAAAATGACTGCCTTGAGCAGCCACGTGAAGTATTTCAAAGCGTCCCCCAAGGTGAGGGCTTCATTGTAGGGGCGGGGGTCATTCTTCGGCCGCCGCAGATTTCTTGCGGGTGGGCGGGGTCAGCACCACGCCTGCCGCTTGCATTTGAGCGGTGCGTGTGTCCACCGCTTCGCGCAGGGCTTTGCCGGGTTTGAAATGGGGCACGCGTTTTTCCGGAATGGCCACGCTTTCGCCCGAGCGCGGGTTGCGGCCTTGGCGCGGGGGGCGGTGGTTGATGGAGAAGCTGCCAAACCCGCGTATTTCAATGCGGTGGCCCTTCACCATGGCATCGCCCATGGCGTCCAGGATGGCTTTCACGGCGAACTCGGCGTCGCGGTGGGCCAATTGCCCAAACCGTTCGGCCAGTGCTTCAACCAAATCGCTGCGTGTCATGGTGTGGCTCGTAAAAAA
>CAYFFJ010000113.1:0-312 GCA_964342395.1 uncultured Hydrogenophaga sp. | reverse complement strand
CCCCCGCCGCAAAGCGGAACGCCACCGGGCGTTTTGTGGGGTGGCTTAGCCGTTGTTGTCCAGCTTGGCACGCAGCAGGGCGCCCAGGCTGGTCGTGCCTGCGTTTTCGCGGGCAGACTGCTGGCTCAGAGTGGCCATGGCTTCTTGCTGGTCAGCCTGGTCTTTGGCCTTGATGGACAACTGGATGTTGCGGGTCTTGCGGTCCACGTTCACCACCACAGCGGTCACTTCGTCGCCTTCTTTCAGCACGTTGCGTGCGTCTTCCACGCGGTCGCGGCTGATTTCGGAAGCACGCAGGTAACCCAGAATGTC
>CAYFFJ010000112.1:0-2941 GCA_964342395.1 uncultured Hydrogenophaga sp. | reverse complement strand
GCTCTTATCCCTCCCTCAGCCCCTGTGTCTTATCGATACAGGGGCTTTTGGGTTTTTGCCTTGACGATGAGGATGAACTTCTCAATTCGGTGCTTTTTCAGGGGATTACCGGCTTGGCTGCCTGCCCTTGGGGTATCCTAAAGCGATATCAACTTTCGCATCCGTCTGTGCCTGACCCTTACCCTGCGCAACCGTCCTCCAGGCGCCCTGGCCAGCGCGGCCCCCGTTTTGAAGACAAGCGCGGCATTTTGCAAAAGCTCGCCGAGCTTCTGCACCCCGGTCCCGATTCCACCGACGAGCTGATTGCCACACTCTCGGAAGCCGAGGACCGCCACCTCATCAACACCGAGTCTCGCGTCATGCTTGAAGGCGTGTTGCGCATGGCCGACATGACGGCTGGCGACGTGATGGTGGCAGCCCCCCGCATGGACGTGCTGGACATCGACGCCCCTTACGACGAGTTGCTGCACACCGTTATCGACACTGGGCACTCGCGTTTTCCGGTGTTTGAGGGCGAGCGGGACAACGTGATTGGCATTCTGCTGGCCAAAGACCTGCTGAAGCTGCAACGCGCTCCCGAGCTGAACCTGCGCGCCCTGTTGCGCCCCCCCACCCTCGTGCCGGAGAGCAAGGGTCTGAACGATTTGTTGCGTGAGTTTCGAGGCAACCGCAACCACCTGGCGCTGGTCATCGACGAGTTTGGTCGTGTGGCCGGCCTCATCACCATCGAAGATGTGCTTGAAGAAATCGTCGGTGAAATCGAAGATGAGTTTGACGATGACGAAGAAACTGGCGACATCTTTTCCCTGGCCGACCGCACTTGGCGCATCAGCGGCGACACGCCCATTGCCCGCATCAACGAAGCCTTTGACCTGCAACTGCCCGACGACGAGGTGGACACCGTGGGCGGTTTGATCGCCCACGAAATGGGCCATGTGCCCAAACGGGGCGAGCGCCACACCTTGCAGGGCTTCAACTTCGTGGTGCTGCACGCACGCGGCGGCGCGGTCAAGTGGTTCAAGGCCAGTCCGGCCGCCACCCCCGAACCTTGACACCCGCCCTGCGCAACTCGCCCTGGCTGCTCGCCGTGTTGGCGGGCTTGGCGGGGGGGCTGCAGGCCCTGGCGCTGGCCTGGCCCTGGGGCGTGGCCGACGTGGCTTTTGGTGCCGCTTCCGCGCCCTTCACCGGGTTTTCCGTTGCGGCGGGCCAACCCATTCCCCTGTTGCAACTGGCCGCCATGGCCGTGTTTGTGGCGCTGCTGCGCCACGCGCCCAGCGCCCGGGGGGCTGCCGGGTTGGGCTGGGTGTTTGCCACCACTTGGCTGGCGGGCACGTTTTGGTGGTTGTTTGTGTCGTTGCACACACACGGGGGCCTGGCCGCCCCGTTGGCTGTGGGGGCCGTGCTGGCCCTGGCCGGCGCTTTGGCCCTGTATTACACCGTTGTTTCAGTGATTTTTTGGGCTATGGCGCTGGATGGTATTGGTTTTTCAGCTCTTGTTTTCGCGGCCTTGTGGACCCTGGCTGAACTCGCCAGGGGCGTGTGGCTGACCGGTTTCCCCTGGGGGGCAGTGGGCTACGCCCATGTCAACAGCCTGGGTTGGGCCGCCCCTTGGCTGGGGGTGTACGGCATGGGGGCCTTGGCCGCCGTGCTGGCAGCGGGGCTGGCGTTGGCTTGGCCGCGTGGCCGCGTGCGGGCGCTGGCGGTGGGGGCTGTGGTGCTGGGCTTGCTGTCAGCGGACCCGTGGCTGCAAACCCACTTGCCCGCACACACCCAGCCCACCGGGGTGCTGCACCTGGCTTTGCTGCAAGGCAACATCGACCAGGGCGAAAAATTTGACACCCGCACCGGCGTGCCCAAAGCACTGGCTTGGTATTCGACGCACCTGGCCAATCCGCTGGCGTCGGCTGGCAGCGACGCGGGTGTATTGCCCCAGCGCACCCTGGTGGTAGCCCCTGAAACCGCGCTGCCCCTGCTGCCCCAGCAGTCCGGGCCCGAGCTGTGGGGGCCGCTGCTGCAATCGCTGGGGCAGGGCGGCCACGCGGCCCTGCTGGGCTTGCCGCTGGGCAACCATGAGCAAGGCTATGCCAACGCCGTGTGGGCGCTCACGCCCCAGGCCGCTGCGATGGCTGCGGCCGATGTGGCCCAAGGTCGACCGCTGGGCGCGCTGGACTTGCCGAACCCGAACAACCCCACGCAGCCGCCGCTCTACCGTTACGAAAAACACCACCTGGTGCCGTTTGGCGAGTTCATTCCCCCGTTTTTCCGCTGGTTTGTGGACCTCATGAACATCCCGCTGGGCGATTTCAACCGAGGGGCGTTGGCCCAGCCACCGTTCGAGTGGACGGGCCAGCGCGTGGCCCCCAACATTTGCTACGAAGACCTGTTTGGGGAAGAACTGGCCCAGGGCTTTGCCGATGCCACCACTGCCCCCACCGTGCTGGTGAACCTGAGCAACCTGGCCTGGTTTGGCAACACCGTGGCGCTGGACCAGCACCTGCACGCCTCCCGCCTGCGGGCGCTGGAGCTGGCGCGGCCCATGGTGCGCGCCACCAACACCGGGGCCACCGTGGCCATTGACCACCGGGGCCGTGTCACCCACGCCCTGCCACGCCTGACCGAAGGCGTGTTGCACGCCACCGTCGAAGGGCGGCAAGGCCTCACGCCGTTCGCCCGTTGGGCCTCGCGCTGGGGCTTGTGGCCCGTGTGGCTGGTGGCCGGGGCGGTGGTGCTGGCGGGGGCTGGGGTGGCCCGGGCGCAGCGCACACGCCACCCGTAAAATCAGCGGCTTGCCCGCCGCCGTCCGGCGGGCGCTTTTTTGCCGCGCCCATGCTCACGTTCCAACAAATCATCCTTCGCCTGCAGTCCTACTGGGACGCGCAAGGCTGCGCCTTGCTCCAGCCCTACGACATGGAAGTGGGCGCGGGCACCAGCCACACCGCCA
>CAYFFJ010000111.1:0-3151 GCA_964342395.1 uncultured Hydrogenophaga sp. | reverse complement strand
CCAGTGGAGCACGCTGCACCCCGAGTTCGCCTTTTTGCCGCGCAAATTCAAAATTGCCATCCACGGCGCCAGCGAAGACCGTGCCGCCACCGCCTGGCACGACGTGGGCCTGCAAGTGCTGCGCAACGCCGAGGGCGAGGTGGGCTTCAAGGTGCTGGTGGGCGGCGGCATGGGCCGCACGCCCGTGGTGGCCACGGTGATTCGCGAGTTCCTGCCCTGGCACCAGATCATGAATTACCTGGAAGCCGTGGTGCGCGTCTACAACCGCTGGGGCCGCCGCGACAACATGTACAAGGCCCGCATCAAAATTCTGGTGAAGGCCGAAGGCCAGCGCTACTTTGACGAGGTGGAGCAGGAATACCGCGACATCCTGGAAAAAGACGGGGCGACCCACACCGTCCCGCAGGCCGAACTCGACCGCCTGCTGGCCTGTTTTGCCCCGCCTGAGCTGAGCGGCGACCAGAAAAGTGCCGACATCCTGAAAACCACCGCCGAAGACGACGTGGAATTTGGCCGCTGGCTGCAGCAAAACGTGGCCCCGCACAAAAACCCCGAGCTGCGCGCCGTCACCCTCAGCTTCAAGCGCCTGGGCCAGGCCCCAGGCGACGCCACCGCCGAGCAACTGTTCCGCGCTGCCGACCTGGCCGAGCAGTTCAGTGCCGGTGAAGTGCGTGTGACGCACGACCAGAACCTGCTGCTGCCCTGGGTGCGCTGCGAGCAGTTGCCCGAACTGTGGCACGCCGCCCGCAAGCTGGGCCTGGCCAAGCCCAACATCCGCCTGCTGACCGACATGATTGCCTGCCCCGGCGGCGACTACTGCGCACTGGCCAACGCCCGCTCCATTCCGGTGGCCGCTGCCATTTCCGAGCGTTACAAAGACCTGGACGAACTGCACGACCTGGGCGAGATCGACCTGCACATCAGCGGTTGCATCAACTCCTGCGGCCACCACCACAGCGGCCACATCGGCATTCTGGGCGTGGACAAAGACGGCCAGGAGTGGTACCAGGTGACGCTGGGCGGCTCAGACGGCTCGACCCTCAGCGGTGCCCCCGCCGCAGGCAAGGTGATTGGCCCCTCGTTCGCCGCCGACGAGGTGGTGGACGTGATGGAGGCTTTGCTGGACACCTACAAAACCCACCGCACCGGAGGTGAAACCTTCATGGCCACCTTGAAGCGCGTGGGTACTGAGCCCTACAAAGTTGCCGCCAACGCCGTGCGCCACATCACGGCACGCAAAGACCCTGCGGTCGATGCCGCGCACGAACGCCATCTGGCCCATACACAGGCTGCCCGCGACATCGACGCCTGAAACCGCTGACCCACGAGGCAAAAAAATGAAATTGATAGCTGCAAACACAATTGCATCAAGCGGCGAAGCCGAAAATAGCTCAAAAAACGTGGTCACCCTGGCCAATGACGCCGATCCGCGCACACTGAACCTGAATGGTGTGACCCGCGTGGACCTGCAGTTCCCCAAGTTCACCGACGGCCGCGCTTTCAGCCAAGCCTTTTTGCTGCGCCGCCGCCTGGGCTTTGCCGGCGCCATCCGCGCCACCGGCGACGTGCTGGTGGACCAATTGCAGCAAATGGCCCGCACCGGTTTCACCGAAGCCGTGCTGCGCGCCGACCAGAACCTGGCGCATGGCGAAAAATTGCTGACCCACTACGCCGGGTTCTACCAGGGCGATGCCGTGCACACCCAGCCCCATTTCAGCACCGCCACCGCCGGGAGTGCGGCATGAGCGGCAGCGCCTCAACCCTGTCGGCCCTGCCCGGCGAGGCATCGGCCTACACCCCCAAGCCGCTGCCCGCCACCCAGTTGCACGCCAAAGCCTCGGCCACCTACACCGCCAAACTGGCCGAAACCCAGAGCCTGCTGCAACAGGCCGCGGTGCAATTCCAGGTCAACGGCCAGTTCACCGTCACCCAGGCCAGCAGCCTGGGGGCGGAAGACGTGGTCATCACCCACCTCATCAACAGCCTGGCCTTAAGCATTCCGGTGTTTGTGCTGGAAACGGGTGCCCTGCACGCTGAAACCCTGGGCCTGCTGGATCGCACGGTGCAAAACAGCCAGGCCCCCGTCACCGTTTACAAACCGGTGAACGAATCGGTGGTGCAATTCGTGGCCCGCGAAGGCGCTGACGCCATGTACAAAAGCATTGAGCTGCGCAAGGCCTGCTGCGGCATCCGCAAAGTGGAGCCCCTGGCACGCGCGCTGGCAGGCAAAGAAGCGTGGATCACCGGCCTGCGCCGCGAGCAGTCCAACGCCCGGGCCGAAGTGCCACTGACTGACGAGAGCGAAAAAGCCAGCACAGGCCGCGTCAAACTCAACCCCCTGGCCAACTGGACCTGGGGCGACGTGTGGCACTACATTGCCGCCAACAACGTGGACTACAACCCCCTGCACGACCAGTTTTTCCCCAGCATTGGCTGCGCGCCCTGCACCCGAGCCATCAGCCTGGGTGAAGACTTCCGCGCCGGCCGCTGGTGGTGGGAAGACGAAGCCGCCAAAGAGTGCGGCCTGCACGTGAAAAAACCCCAAGGAACGGCGGCATGAACGCCCCCACCCAACCCGAATTGCTGCAACCGGCGACCCACACCATGAGCGAACACCACCTGAACAACTCCCACCTCGATGCCCTGGAAGAAGAAACCATCTTCATCCTGCGCGAAGTGGCCGCCGCCTTCGAGCGCCCCACCCTGCTGTTTTCGGGCGGCAAAGACTCGCTGGTCATGCTCAAGTGCGCTGAAAAAGCGTTTGGCAAAAAATCCGAAGGCGGCGGCTTGCCCTACCCGCTGCTGATGATCGACACCGGCCACAACTTCAAGGAAGTGACCGATTTTCGCGACTTCCGCGCCCAGGAACTGGGTGCCGAGCTGATCGTGCGCAGCGTGGAAGACTCCATGGCCCGTGGCACCGTGCGCCTGGCCCACCCCGGCGAAAGCCGCAACGTGCACCAGTCGGTCACGCTGCTGGAAGCCATTGAAGAATTCCGCTTCGACGCCCTCATTGGCGGTGCCCGCCGCGACGAAGAAAAGGCCCGCGCCAAAGAGCGCATCTTCAGCCACCGCGACAGCTTCGGCCAATGGCAGCCCAAGGCCCAGCGCCCCGAGCTGTGGACCCTGTTCAACACCCGCCTGCAGCCCG
>CAYFFJ010000110.1:462-4486 GCA_964342395.1 uncultured Hydrogenophaga sp. | reverse complement strand
ATCATAGGGTTAAGTTCGTTTCTGCGGTTTTTTACATGAATCCCTGCCGACCCTCCAGTAGGCATAGGGCCAGGCTTGGACCAACCCCGCTTTGGCATACAAAGACAATGCGGGCGTGTTGGCCGCGCCCACCTGCAAAAACACGCGGTGAGTTTTGCGCTGTGCCGCCTCGGTGGCCATGGACCGCAAGATGGCCGCAGCCAACCCTTGGCCCCGGTGGCTTTGTGCGGTGCGCATGCCATGCACACCCAACCAACCTTGGCCGAACGACGCGGTGCCACAAGCCACCGTTTCACCGCCGACCACGGCGCTGACAAACACCGTGCCTGGCGCGCGCGACAGGTTGCGCACGCGGTTGGCACCGTCCACCGGGTCAAACCCCGGGCCCAGAAACACGGCTTGCCAGCCGGGTGTGGCGTGGGGTTGGGCCACCACTTGCAGCCCCTCTGGCAAAGCGGGCGACGGTGTCTGGGCCAGGGCCACCACGCTGCCCACCATCACCCAGGAGGGCTCGACGCGTCCAAACCCCATGCGGGTCAGTGCGTGGTGCAGGTGTGTGGCGGTGTCTGGCAGGCGGAAGGCGGGCGCCCTGCCCTGTAGCCGGTAAACGGCCACGATGTCGGCCAATTGGGCGGTTTGGTGGGCTTGGGCGTCGGGTGTGTGCGGGTGTTGCAGGGGCACGGCACTGTGGGCTCGGCCGATGGTGCCGCCATCGATGGGCAGCAACCAGCCTGGCAGGGCCAGCACCGCATCGGGGGCCACGGCATCAACGGTGGCCCGCTCCAGCGTTTCAATGTCGCTGGGGTTCAGGTCAAGGCGCCAATGCATCAGGGGTTTGTGAAGGCAGTCCCCATCGGGCTGCGGCGGCATCGTCGCTCACGCGGGCGTCCACCCAGCGTGCGCCTTCAGGGGTTTGTTCTTTTTTCCAGAACGGTGCGTGGCTTTTGAGGTAGTCCATCAAAAATTCACAGGCTTGGTAACTTTGGCCTCGGTGGGCGGAGGTGACGGCCACCAGCACGATTTGGTCGCACGGCTGCAACACCCCCACGCGGTGGATGACGCGTGCGCCCAGGATGTCGAAGCGCCGATGGGCTTCATCCACCATGGCTTCGATGGCTTTTTCGGTCATACCGGGGTAGTGCTCCAGCTCCATGGAAAGCACCGTTTCACCGCCCCGCTCCAGCGCCGGGCCGCCCCAAGCTGGGGCAGCCCCCTCGGGGGGCAGCGCAGCCGCTGCTGCGGCAAGCGTGGGGGTCAGTGAATTGCGGTCACGCACGGTGCCCACAAAGGCGCACACCGCACCCACGCCGGGTTGGCCCGCCCGCAACAGGGCCACCTCTGTGCTCAGGTCGAAGTCTTGGGTTTGAATGGCGACACGGGTGGACATGGCGGGGGCTTTCGGTTCAGCCGCCTGTGACGGGCGGAAAAAAGGCCACCTCGGCACCGGTGGCCAGTGGTGACGACTCGTCGGCCATGACCTGGTTCAGCGCCAGGCGCACGGCACGGCTGCGGGCCAGGGCTTCGGCGTGTGCGCCGCCACGGGCCCGCAGTTCGTCGCGCAACGCGCCCAGTGTGGGGGCCTGGGTGTCCAGGGTTTCAGACCCGGTGCCAATGGCCTCGCGGATGGAAGCGAAATACTTGACGGTGACTTGCATGGCGGTGCGTTTGGGGGGTCAGTTCAGCAGGTCGGCAAACGCCAGGTAGCGCACGGTGTCACCGTGGGCTATGGCTTGCCCGCCGGGGTTGTCCACCACGCCATCGCCCCACACGGTGGACGTGAGCACGCCCGAGCTTTGGTTGGGGAACAGGTCCAGCCCGCCTTGGGCGTTGCGGCGCACACGCAAAAACTCGCGGCGTTTGTCGGGTTTGGACCAGTTGAAATGCGCGGGCAGGTGCTGCACGGGGCTGACCACGCCAGCCACACCCTGCAAACGCAGCAGACAGGGGCGCACCAGCAGCACAAACGTCATGAAGCTGGACACGGGGTTGCCCGGCAGACCCATGAAGTGGGTGGCACCTGCGGCGTGGTTCACGCGGCCATGGGCAAAGGGCTTGCCGGGTTTCATGCCAATTTGCCACAGGTCCAGGCACCCAAGCTGCTGCACGGCGGGTTTGATGTGGTCTTCTTCCCCCACCGACACGCCGCCGCTGGTCAAGATCAGGTCGTGGTGCTGGGCGGCTTGGGCCAGAGCGGCCAGCGTGGCCTGGCGGTTGTCGGGCACCAGCCCCAAGTCGGACACCTCGCAACCCAGGCGCTTGAGCATGGCCTGCAAAAAGAACCGGTTGGAGTTGTAGATGGCGCCGGGGGCCATGGCCTCGGGGGGCACGGTGCCGGGCATCACCAGCTCGTCGCCCGTGGAAAACAGGGCCACGCGGGGGCGGCGGCACACGCTCAAGGTCGCCAGGCCCAGGCTGGCGGCCAGGCCCAGCTCGGCCGGCCCCAGGCGGGTGCCGGGGCGCAACACCTCGGTGCCACGGCTCACATCTTCGCCGGCGCGGCGTATCCAGGCCCCGGTGTCAGGGCATGCCGTGAAGGTGGCCAGGGTTTGGGCGCCCTCCCCCAACACCGCCACCTCTTCCTGCATGACGATGGCATCGGCCCCGGCGGGCACTGGTGCACCGGTGAAGATGCGAGCGACGGTGCCGGGTTGCAACGCGCCGCCCGATTGCCCCGCCGCAATGCGCTGCGACACCGGCAGCGCCACGGGGTGGGTATTCGATGCGTCCAACAAGTCCGCGCAGCGCACGGCATAACCATCCATGCTGGAGTTGTCGTGCGGCGGCACATGCAGGGCAGACACCAGGCTTTGCGCCAGCACGCGGCCATCGGCATTCGCGGTGGCCACCTTGTCGGTGTCGGCCAGGGGTTGGGCCTGGGCCAACAGCTGGGCCAGCGCATCGTCCAGCGCCATCAGGGGTTTGCGCGCAGGTGCGGCGGTGGGAACGGGCACGGGGGTCATGGGGTCAAAACTCAAATTGGCTGGCGTCGTACACAAAACGTTCGCCCTGCCCCAGCAACCAGTCGGCCACGGCCGTGGCGTTGTTCAGGTCCAACACGGGGCGTTGGGTGGGTTCGGGCAATTGTGCGGGGGTGTCGGTGGCGATGGCCGCAATGAACGGGTCAGTGGGGTAACGGGCGGCCTTGCCCGAGGCTGCGCGCCAGATTTCGAGTTTGGGCAGGTCGCAGTCGCGGTAGCCCTCGACCAGCACCCAGTCCACACCGTCGTACAACTCGGCAATGGCGTGGTGGACCGACAACTCCACGTCTTGCTCAAATTCGCGTTGCAGCACCAACCGCCGGGGCGATGCGGCCACCACCTCGAACGCCCCGGCCTCGCGATGGCGCCAGGTGTCTTTGCCGGGGTGGTCTATCTCAAAGCGGTGGTGGGCGTGCTTGACCACCGACACGCGCTGACCTCGGCTTTTCAACACAGGTATGAGTTGCGTCAACAGCGTGGTTTTGCCCGCACCCGAATAACCTGCCAACACCACAACGCGCACGGGTAACCTCAAAAATTAATAGCTAATAAATCAATGCGATCAAGCGGAAGAGGCCATTTTCATACACATTTTTCAAACATGAATGCCTTGACCTGTGCCACGTCGGCGGGCATCACGACCACGCGCTTGGGCAGGTTTTCAATGCCGTTGAACCTGGCTGGCCGCTCGGGCTGCTGGCCCAGGGCTTCGACGATGGTTTCGGCAAACTTGATGGGCAGCGCGGTTTCCAGCACCACCATGGGCACGCCAGGTCGCAGGTGCTCGCGGGCCACCTTCACGCCGTCGGCCGTGTGGGTGTCGATGAGCATGCCGTGGCGCTGGAACAGGTCTTTGATGGTGGCCAGGCGGTCGGCGTGGATGCTTTTGCCGCTGATGAAGCCGTACCGGGCCGCAGCTTGGGCGAACAGGGGGTTGGCACCGAGGTCGAAACGGCCTGCGTTGGCCAGTTGCAGCCCGAACAGGTCGGCGGTGCGGGCACTGTCTCGATCCAACAGGTCGAACACGAAGCGCTCGAAGTTGCTGA
>CAYFFJ010000110.1:0-452 GCA_964342395.1 uncultured Hydrogenophaga sp. | reverse complement strand
TGCTGGCCTTGCTGATGTCCATGCTGGGGCTGGACGTTTCGTGCGTGTCGGCGCTGCCGCGCACGCGGTACACGCCGGTGCGGAAGAACTCGTCGAGCACGTCGTTTTCGTTGGTGGCCACCACCAGCTGCGCGATGGGCAGGCCCATCTGCCGGGCCACGTGGCCGGCGCACACGTTGCCGAAATTGCCGCTGGGCACAGTGAAGCTCACCTGCTGTTCATTGGCCGTGGTGGCTTGGATGTAGCCGGCAAAGTAGTACACCACCTGGGCCAGCAGCCGCGCCCAGTTGATGGAGTTGACGGTGCCAATCTTGTAGCGGCGCTTGAAGTCCAGGTCGTTGCTGACGGCCTTGACGATGTCCTGGCAGTCGTCGAACACGCCTTCGACGGCGATGTTGAAAATGTTGTCGTCCATCAGGCTGAACATCTGTGCCTGCTGGAAAGGGCTCATG
>CAYFFJ010000109.1:0-4858 GCA_964342395.1 uncultured Hydrogenophaga sp. | reverse complement strand
GGTCAAGGTACAGCCCATCGGGCTGGGCCACTTGCCAGGCGAGTGTCGTTTTGCCTACCTGGCGTGGCCCCAGGACCACCACCGCAGGGGCACGCCGCAAGGCTTGTTGCAGCTCGATCAGTTTGTAACGGGTAAACATCCTTGCATTTCATGCATCGTGATGCATGTTTTGCTTGGTTAATTGAGTGCTTGCCAGCGGTAAATCTTCTGTCGGCACAAGGCTGGCAGCGCCCCGAGTCAGTCACTCGTCTCCATATCCGCAGCCTCATGCCCGGCCTCGGCCAGCGCCGCTGCAATGTCGCCGGGGTCAATCATGCGGGTGTGTTCGGCCCACGCCCGGTGGTGGGCCAGGTCCACCCCGGCGTGGCTGATGCAGGGCAGGTCTTGCAGCTCGAACATCACGGCCTCGGCATCGGCCTGGGTGGTCATGGTGGGCAGGGTGAAGGTGGTGGTGGGCATGGGGGTGGACTGGTTCATGACTCGCGCGAAACATTGCGCGACAAACAGTGTCATGGCACGGCAGCTTGATGCCAAGGTACCGGAGCCATGAGGTCGCTCATCCGCCTGATCGTGAATATGTTGGCAAAAAATGCCTCCATCGCTTGATGGGTAAGCACATACAGCTACTGAATTGACGGTACTTCTGTCCCTGTTGACGTTGGGGCTATCAAGGGCTGAACGGACTTTTGCGGGGCGGTCTGCCTGCTTTGCCACCCTTCGCGCTGGGGGTTGAATAGCGTGCAGGGTCAAAGCCATGGCGTTGGGCCAGCAGTTCATCGCCGTCGATGAACGCGGCCAGGTGGTCGATGTCAGCGCCAGCCACGCCCACTTGCGCAAAGTGCGCCTGCCAGGTGTCCACCACCGCAATCACCCCGGCCACTGCCTGTGCCGCCTCGGTGGGGGTCAGGCCAAAGGCCTCGCACTCTGACATGGCGTTGTCCAGCGTCGAGTCTCTGCCATGCGCGCCGCAGATGAACTCCTGGTAACCCTGGCCAGAGTTGGACGGCAGCACGTCGTAGGCGGGGGCCAGCTTCAGCCTGCCGTTGCTGTGCGGGTTGACCACCAGCAGCGCGTGGTTCTTTTCGTGGTCGTCGGTGTTGTCCATCAGGATGTTGAACACCATGCGCCTGAACAGTTCGTGCGCGTCGCGCAGGTTCTGGCCATCTTGTGCCACGCCCACCCGGCGCAGGATGCGGGCCAATTCAGGGTAGCCCAGTTGGGGCTCGGTGCCAGCAGGGGTGGCGGCGCGAATGGCCGTGCCCGCCGAAATGCTGTGGATGCGTTGGCCACCGGCCTGGCGGTCGAAGCGGCGTATGGCCACGGCGTTGAACCCCACCAGCGGCACCAGCTGGGTGGTGGCCACTGCAATGCCCGCCTGCGCCGCCAGGGTCATGGTAGCGTGTTCGACCAGGGGGGTGTCCACCGGTTCGTTGTTGAAGAACTTGATGACCCAGGGCTCGCCACCGATGTCAATCAGTGCCTTGGGCTTGGCTCCCCCCAGCGGGCTGCCACCCCCGGCGATGATGCGGGCTTCCAGCTCGGTCAGGGGCTCGGCGGCTTCGATCTTGCTGACCACTTCACTCAAGCGCTGGGCATCGGGCAAGCGTGGCAGTGGGCCGCCCGGGCGGGGCTGGTAGCGGCTGGGCGAGGTGGACACGCCCAGTGCGCCAAACCGGTCGTCACCTGCGTAGTACAGGTACTCCATCAGCGACAGGCGTTTGGGTTTGTCCACAAAGCGGATGACTTTTTCACCCCAGCGGTCGGGCCGGGCGTCGTCAACCGCGCCCACGGCACGCTGTGCGTCGGCTGACAGGCGAGCGGGGGGCAGAAACTCGGTGTCCACCAAGGGCAAGTCTTCGCTCAGGGCAAAGCCCGTCTTCAGCCAAGCGGGGCTGTAGCGCAGCGACACGCCTTTGCCGGCTGACACCAGCTTCAAGTCGCCCACCAGGCGCGGGTGGGTTGGGCCGGCCAGGTACCAGAGGTAAAGGTCGTCAAGGCGCAACTCAGGCCCCTTTGCGTCCGGTGCTCAACCGGGCTTCGGCTGCAGCCCGTGCGCGGGCACGGCCCAGTGCAACGGCTTCGCGCACATCCATTTCAATGGCACCACGGTCGTGCTCGGGGGCGGCCAGGTTGCCCAGCTCGGCATCGCGCTGAATGAGCCACAGCGCCGTGGCCACGATGCCAATGCCGACACCGGGGTCACCCGCCTCCAACCGCTGCAGCGTGGGCACCGACACGCCCATGCGGGTGGCCCAAGTCTTGAGGGATTCTTTGCGACGCAGCCGCGCCACGGCCAGGTCAGCCCCGAGCTTTTCCAGGGTGGCCTGGGTAGCGGGGGGCAGTTGTTGCAGGGCGCGGGCGACTTTCGGCATGCATATAGATTGTATCAATCAGGCATTTTTTGTATATATCTATATTTACTTATTTGTTTTTCAGCGCGATCACGGCACATGCGGAGCCAACATAAGCTGCAACAGCCCCACGGTGGTGCAGGGGCGGTTGGTCGTGGCGTAGCGCTTGGGTGGCTCAGGCGCTCTGCGCCAGCAGGTGTGCAGCGGCCAGCGGGTTCATCACCTCAATGCCCTCGCGCATGGGGTAGGCCTCGGCCACCGGTGCCACCAGCAGTTTGCGGGTGGCGCCCACATCGGCCGCTGCCAAATAGAAGCCTTTGGACACAGTGGGCGCCGACGAACGTTTGACTTCCACCACCCAGGTCTGGCCATTGCGCAGTTGCAGCACCAGATCCGCCTCCGCGCCGTGGCTGGTGCGGTAGAAGCTGGCCTGGGCCTGCGGTGCGGCGGCCAGCAGTTGTTCGACGACAAAGCCTTCCCAGCTGCTGCCTGCCACGGGGTGGCCCAGCACATCGTCCAGCGTTTGCAAGCCCAACAGGGCATGGACCACGCCGCTGTCGCGCACATACACCTTGGGCGAGCGCACCAGCCGTTTGCCCACATTGCCGCTCCACGCGGGCAGGCGGCGCACCAGCATCAGGTCGCACAGCAAGTCAATGTAGCGGGCCACGGTTTGGCCGCTGATGGCCAACGATGCGGCCAGTTTGGATGCATCGAGCAGTTCACCCTGGTTGTGGGCCAGCATGGTCCACAGACGGCGCAACGTGGTGCTGGGAATGCGTGGCCCCAGCGCGGGAATGTCTTTGTCGAGGTAAGTGGCGATGAACATGTCGCGCCAGCGCAGGCTGTTCATGTCAGTGGGGGTGGCCGTGGCCGCAAACACCTCCCGCAGCTGAAGCGGCGGCAGTTCCAACTGGGCCACCCGGCCTGCCGTTTCGCCGTCGCGGCGGCGCTGGTCGATGACCGAGCGCAACACGGCAAACAGTTCGGGCTGGCGTTGCACCTCGTCCAATACCACCAGCTGATGGCGGTGGGTCTGCAAGAAGGCCTCGGGGGCGTCCAACTGGCGCTGGGCAAGGCGGGCAAACATTGGTGCATTTTGTCCAAACGGCAGTAAAAATACACGGTTTAACCAACCCGACGGCACCAGCCAGTTTCGCGCCATTGCCATGGCCATCCATCTGCGGCCACAATAAGCGCTCTCTGATCCGCTGATCGGGAGAGACCGGCCCCCACCACGGGCGGCCGGCGCCGAAGGAGCAACCGCCCCGGAAACTCTCAGGCAAAAGGACCGATTGGCGCGTTTCACACTCTGAAGAGTGGCCAGGCTTCGTCTCCTGGCCCACCGCAGGAGCAAGCCATTTCCCCCGTCGGGGTGTGGTGAATCTCTCAGGTCGCAAACAGAGGGGGCCACAGGCTGCACATTCGGTGCGGGCTGTGTCCCCACACCTGTTTGACGGCATTGAAAGACACACACATGGCACACCTCATCGTCATTGGCGGCGGCATCACCGGCGTCACCAGCGCCTACGCACTGGCCCGCCAAGGCCACCAGGTCACCCTCATCGAAAAACACCGCTACGCGGGCATGGAAACCAGCCATGCCAACGGCGGGCAACTGTCCGCCTCCAACGCCGAAGTCTGGACGCACCCTTCAACGCTCATCAAAGGACTGAAGTGGATGCTGAAGGCCGACGCCCCGCTGTTGGTCAACCCCACCCCCAGCTGGCACAAACTGAGCTGGTTTGCCGAGTTTGTGGCGTCCATCCCCAAATACCGCGACAACACGGTGGCCACCGCCCGGCTGGCCATTGCCGCGCGCGAGCACCTGTTTGGCTGGGCCCAGGCCGAGGGCATCGACTTCGACCTGAAGCAGCAGGGCATCTTGCACATCTACCGCGACAAAGCCGGTTTTGACCACGCGGGTGAGGTGTCCCAACTGCTGGCCGAAGGCGGCCTGTCACGCCGGGCCGTGACGCCCGACGAAATGCGCGCCATCGAGCCCACGCTGCAAGGCCAGTACTTCGGCGGCTACTACACCGAGAGCGACAGCACGGGTGACATCCACAAATACACCCACGGGCTGGGCCAGGCCTGCGAACGGCTGGGCGTGAGACTGCTCACCGGCCACGAGGTGGCACGCGTGGCCAGCACCGGCAACGCCGCATCGGTTGTGCTGACCAACGGCGACACGGTCACCGCCGACGCCGTGGTGGTGTGCGCCGGCGTGCACAGCCGCGCCTTGGGGGCGCAACTGGGCGACCGGCTGAACGTGTACCCGGTGAAGGGCTACTCCATCACCGTGATGCTGAGCGACGCCGAGAGCCAAGCGGCGGCCCCCAACGTCAGCCTGTTGGACGATGAAACCAAACTGGTCACCAGCCGCTTGGGGCTAGACCGCCTCCGGGTGGCGGGCACGGCCGAGTTCAACGGCATCAACCACGACATCCGTGCCGACCGCATCCGCCCCCTGGTGAACTGGGTGAACCAGTGCTTCCCCGGCGTGA
>CAYFFJ010000108.1:0-5409 GCA_964342395.1 uncultured Hydrogenophaga sp. | reverse complement strand
TACCAGCCGCTCGTAGGCGATGAACAGCAGGGCCAGTCCGGGGGCCTCGTAAATGCCACGGCTCTTGGCTTCGATGATGCGGTTCTCGATCTGGTCACTCATGCCCAGACCGTGGCGGCCACCGATTTCGTTGGCCTTGAGGAACAGGTCCACCAGGCTGTCGTACGCCACACCGTTGAGCGCAACGGGGCGGCCCTCTTCGAACGTGACGGACACCTCTTCGGCCTTGACCACGCAGTCTTCTTTCCAGAACGGCACGCCCATGATGGGGTTGACAATGCGGATGCCGCTGCTCAGGTGCTCCAGGTCTTTGGCTTCGTGGGTGGCACCCAGCATGTTGCTGTCGGTGCTGTAGGCCTTTTCGGCGCTCATCTTGTAGCCGTGGCCGTGCTGGGCCATGAAGGCCGACATTTCGGCGCGGCCGCCCAGTTCGTCGATGAAGGTCTGGTCCAGCCAGGGCTTGTAGATGCGCAGGTTGGGATTGGTCAGCAGGCCGTAGCGGTAGAAGCGCTCGATGTCGTTGCCCTTGAAGGTGGAGCCGTCGCCCCAGATGTGCACATCGTCTTCCTTCATGGCGGCCACCAGCATGGTGCCGGTCACGGCGCGGCCCAGGGGCGTGGTGTTGAAGTAAGTCACGCCAGCGGTGCTGATGTGGAAGGCCCCGCATTGCAGCGCGGCAATGCCTTCGGCAGCCAGTTGGGTGCGGCAGTCGATCAGGCGGGCTTTTTCGGCACCATAGGCCATGGCCTTGCGGGGGATTTCGTCGTAGTCCGCCTCGTCGGGCTGGCCCAGGTTGGCCGTGTAGGCGTAGGGCACGGCGCCTTTTTGGCGCATCCACAGCAGGGCGGCGCTGGTGTCGAGGCCGCCGGAGAAGGCGATACCGACTTTTTGCTGGGCGGGGAGGTTTTGAAGAATGGTGGCCATGGGTTCGGGCAAAAAAAGAGGCAGCCGCGCTGCCGTGTTGAGGGGGCGGTGGGCCACGGGCAGCCCGCCGTCAGCGCGTGTCAGCCGAAATGGCAGACGTAGTGGTAGGGCTCGGTCACGCGGATGTTGAACGAGCTGTTGCCGGGAATGCTGAACGAGTGGCCGGGGGTGGATTTGAGCCACTCGCTGGTGCCCGCCAGCTGGTATTCGCAGCCGCCGGCCACGCACTCCATGATTTCAGGCGCACCGGTGTTGAAGGTGAGGGTAGAGGGCAATACCACGCCCACTGATTTTTGGGTGCCGTCGGCGAACGTGATGCCGTGGCTCACGCACTTGCCGTCAAAGTAAACGCTGGCTTGGGTGTTGACGGAGACGCCGTCGAATTTTTCGGTGGCCATGGGGCGGGCTTTCAAGAATCAAAAGGCAAATTTTAGGGCAGCAGCCTGGCCCACCGGTCAGCGTCAAAGCCCACGGTCACCGCCGAGGGCCACACCACCACGGGGCGCTTGATGGCGCTGGGTTGCGCCACCAGCAGCGCCAGGGCAGACGGTGCGTCCACCACGGCGGCTTGCACGGCGGGTGGCAATTGCCGCCAGGTGGTGCCCTTTTTGTTCAGCAACGTTTCCCAACCGACTTGCGTTTGCCAGCGGGCCAACAGGGTTTCGGGCACGCCCTGCTTCTTGAAATCGTGGAACACGTGCGCCACCCCCTGTGCCTGCAGCCAGGCGCGGGCTTTTTTGACGGTGTCGCAGTTGGGTATGCCGTAGAGCGTGATCATGGCGGGAATTGTGCCGCAGCCCCGAAGCCAGTCCGGGTGGCTGAGACAATACCGGCATGCCTGAATTCACCTCCAGCCCACCCTCGTCCTCCGCTTTGTTGCCTGAATGGCTTGCTTACTGCGAGCGCATCCACCCCACCACCATCGACATGGGATTGGAGCGCGTGCGTGTGGTGGCCGAGCGCCTGGGCCTTGCCCAAGGCCTGGGCTGTCCAGTGGTCACAGTGGCGGGCACCAACGGCAAAGGCTCCACCTGCGCCATGTTGGCAGCCATCTATGGAGCGGCCGGGTACCGCACGGGCGTGTACAGCTCCCCCCATCTGGTGCATTTTGAAGAGCGTTGCCGCCTGTTGGGTGAGGCAGTCGATCAATCTATTTTGGTAGCTAACTTTTCAATAGTGGAAAGCGCTAGGTGCCAAAATGATTCAAAAAATGCAGTGCCCATCAGTTTGACCTACTTCGAGTTCACCACGTTGGCCATTTTGTTGACGCTGTCGCGGGCGGGGCTGGATGTCATCGTGCTGGAGGTGGGGCTGGGTGGGCGGCTGGACGCGGTGAACCTGGTGGATGCCGACTGTGCCGTCATCACCAGCATCGACCTGGACCACGTGGCCCTGCTGGGCAACGACCGCGAGGCCATCGGTTACGAGAAGGCCGGCATCATGCGCACCGGCCGCCCCGTGGTGGTCAGCGACCCGGTGCCTCCCCAAAGCGTGCTGGACCGCGCGCTGGAGATCGACGCCGACCTGTGGCGGGTGGGGCTTGACTTCAACTTTGGCGGCGACCAGCAGCAATGGGGTTGGGCCACCTCGGCCGCCCGGGGGGGGCGCCGCTACAGCGGCCTTGCCTACCCGGCCTTGCGCGGTGCCAACCAGTTGTTGAACGCCGCTGGTGTGTTGGCTGTGGTGGAAGTGCTGCGTGCGCAGCTGCCCGTGACGGCGCAAGCCGTGCGGGTGGGGCTGTCGCAGGTGGAGTTGCCAGGGCGGTTTCAAATCGTGCCCGGCCAGCCCACCTTGGTGCTGGACGTGGCGCACAACCCGCACTCGGTGGCCGCCCTCACGGCCAACCTGGATGCCATGGGCTACTACCCCACCACCCGGGTCGTTTTCGGCGCCATGGCCGACAAAGACCTGGTCCCCATGTTGACCAAGGTGTCACCGTTGGTGGACCACTGGTATTTCACCGATCTGCCCACGCCCAGGGCCAGCACGGCCGCCGAGTTGCACACCCAATGGGCGGCCATGCCTGGCCGCAAAGGGAGGGTGGCCGGTACCTTCGACACCCCCATGGCCGCCCTGGCCGCAGCGGTCGCCGACGCAGACCCCACTGATAGAATTGTGGTCTTCGGTTCGTTCTTCACCGTGGGTGGCGTGCTGGTGAATGGCACCCCTCGCTTGTCTGCAAAACACCTGTCTTCGTGATTTTTGTCGTCCATGGCGCCGCAGCGTCGGGCCGTATGGAAGTTGCCGTTTTTCCCCAGCATGTTCAAGCCACGCCAAGCCCAAACCGCAGCACCTGCCACCCCCCCCGCCATTGAGGTGGTGCGTCGGCGCGCCAAACACCGTCTGATCGGCGCCAGTGTGCTGGTGCTGGTGGCGGTGTTGGTGTTTCCTGTGCTGTTTGACACGCAGCCTCGGCCCATTCCGGTAGACATTCCGATCGAAATTCCCTCGCGCCAAACCACCAAGCCCTTGGACAAAGTGGCTGTGGCTGCACCAACGTCTGTCGGCCCTGGCCGTTCTCTGTCTCCGCGTGAAGACTTGGTGGACGCCCCGGTGAAGCCCGCTGCGCCTGTGGAAGTGCCGCCCAAAGCGGTGGCCGAGCCTGCGCACTCTGACCCTGACCCTGTGGCTGATGTACCGGACCCCGAGCCGACGGCCAAAAAGACCAGCGCACCGGCCTTGGCGCCTTCTGTCAAAGAAAGCGCTCGAGCGCAGGCCTTGCTGGAAGGGCGCGACGAGCCCGCTGCCACGGCCAACGCCGAGCGCTTTATCGTTCAAGTGGGGGCGTTTGCCGATGCCGCTCTGGCGCAACAGACGCGGTTGAAACTGGAGCGCGCGGGTTTGAAAACCTACACCCACGTGGCCACCACCCCTGACGGCAAGCGCACCCGTGTCCGCATGGGGCCATTCACCAGCCGCGGAGAAGCCGACAAGGCCGCCGCCAAGGCCAAAGGTCTGGGCATCACGGTTGCGATCTTGACGCTGTGAGGCCACGCCATGAACGTGGTTGATGCTTTGTTGGCCACGGCCATGTTGTTGTCCATGGTGCTGGGCGCTTGGCGGGGCTTTTTGTACGAGGTGTTCTCTCTGGCCGGCTGGGTGGCGGCTTTTTTGCTCGCCAAATGGTTTGCGGCCGATGCCGCCGCGTATTTGCCTTTGCAGGGCGCCTCTGATGCGTTGAAAACGGTGGCGGGCTTCCTCGTGGTGTTTGTTGCCAGTGCGTTCGGCTTCGGTCTGGTGTCTTGGCTGGTTCGAAAGTTGGCCGAGAAAGCAGGCCTGCGTCCCGTGGACCGTGTGTTGGGCAGTTTGTTTGGCATGGCCCGTGGATTGATTTTGTTGGTGTTCGCTGCGTTTGTCGTGGGGTTGACGCCCTGGGCGCGCGACGTCACTTGGCTGGAGTCCCGACTGGCTCAAGTGTTGGTGGTATTGGCAGGGCACGCAAAAGTGCTGTTGCCCGAGGAATTTTTAAAGGTGGTGTCCTGATGTGTGGAATCGTCGGCGTGGTCAGCAACGCCCCTGTCAATCAGCTGATTTACGACGCGTTGTTGCTGTTGCAGCACCGTGGGCAAGATGCCGCAGGCATCGTGACCCAATCGGGTCAAAAGTTTTACATGCACAAAGCCAAAGGCATGGTGCGCGATGTGTTTCGCACTCGAAACATGCGCTCGTTGCCTGGCAATGTGGGCCTGGGGCAAGTGCGCTACCCCACTGCGGGCAATGCCCAAAGCGAGGACGAGGCCCAGCCTTTTTACGTCAACGCCCCGTTTGGTTTGGTGATGGCGCACAACGGCAATTTGACCAATGCCCACGCACTGAAGTCAGAGCTGTTCAGTGCAGACCACCGCCATATCAACACCGACAGCGATTCGGAAGTGCTGCTCAACGTGTTGGCCCACGAACTGGAATTGACCACCCGCGGCCTGCCGTTGTCGCCCCCCGATGTGTTTGCGGCGGTCAAAGGGGTGCACCAGCGCATTCGCGGTTCTTACGCGGTTGTCGCCCTGATTGCGGGGCACGGATTGCTGGCTTTCCGGGATCCCTATGGCATTCGCCCACTGTGCATCGGCCACAGCGAAGGGCAGGTAGCCGTTGCCAGCGAGTCGGTGGCCCTTGAGGGCCTGGGCATGGCGTTTGGCCGCGACATCCAGCCCGGTGAAGCTGTGTTTGTGGATTTGTCCGGCCAGGTGCATGCGATGCAATGCGCGGAGAAAGTCGTGCATTCCCCCTGCATCTTTGAATATGTGTACTTGGCACGGCCCGATTCCGTGCTGGACGGCATTTCGGTGTACCAGGCCCGCTTGAACATGGGTGAAACGCTGGCCAAGCGCGTGGTGTCCACCGTACCACCCGCCCAGATCGACGTTGTCATTCCCATTCCTGAATCTTCTCGCCCCAGTGCCATGCAACTGGCACATCTGTTGGGCTTGCCTTACCGCGAGGGGTTTGTGAAAAACCGCTATGTGGGGCGCACCTTCATCATGCCCG
>CAYFFJ010000107.1:0-5717 GCA_964342395.1 uncultured Hydrogenophaga sp. | reverse complement strand
TGGGGTGCAAGGGGTCGCGAGTTCGAATCCCGCCACGCCGACCATTTATTCAAAGCCCGGACACGAAAGTGTCCGGGCTTTTGTTTTTTCTGCTCCCTTTGCTCTTGTTTTCACAACCGGGGTTTTGGGCCCCGATGTGCTTGATCAAGTGATGTCGATGGTGTGAACACCGAAGCTGCCTTGGCGGCGGTCGTCGAAATAGGCCTCCAGAGTGGCGCGAACGGTTTTGAATGCCAGTGCATCCCATGGGATGTCTTGTTCTTCAAACAGGCGGGCTTCCATGGTTTCGTGGCCGGGGGCAAAGGTGTCGCTCAGCAATTGCGCCCTGTAATACAGGTGCACTTGGCTCACCCGTGTGACGTTCATCACGGTGAACAAGCCCAGCAACCGGATGTGGGCGCCGGCTTCCTCGTCGGTTTCTCTGGCCGCGCCTTCTGCCGTGCTTTCGCCCAGTTCCATGAACCCGGCTGGGAGTGTCCAAAACCCTTTGCGGGGCTCAATGTTGCGTTTGCACAGCAATACTTTTTCTCCACTCTCCCCCCAAAACGGCACAGTGCCGACCACGTTAAGCGGATTTTCGTAATGGATGGTGTGGCAGGCCGGGCACACGGCACGTGTGTGGGTGTCACCGTCGTCTGGCACTCGGTACACCACCGCCGTGCCGCACGCGCGGCAATGTCGAAGTGGCGGGCGGTGTGTGTGTTGGGGGGGCTGGGCTGATGACATGGGTGTACCAGGTTCAGCCGATTTGCACATGCAAGGCATCCAAGCCTTCAATACTGCCTCGCAGCACATCGCCACGTACCACGGCGCCCACACCTTCTGGGGTGCCCGTGAAAATCAAATCGCCGGGTTGCAGGGTCCAGGCCGCTGACAGGTGCTCGATGGTTTCCGCCACGTTCCAGATCAGGCGGTGGATGTGGCTGCTTTGGCGCGTTTGCCCGTTCACCTCCAATCGAATGGCTGCCTGGTGCAACAGGGGGGCGTCGGCGCATGGTGTGATGGCCCCCACGGGGCCTGACGCGTCAAATGCCTTGCCTATGCACCAAGGGCGGCCTTGTTTCTTCATGTCGTTTTGCAGGTCGCGGCGCGTCATGTCCAGCCCCACCGCGTAACCCAACACGTGCTTCAGTGCGTCTTCGGCTTTGATGCCTGAGCCCCCCACGCCGATGGCCACCACCAGTTCGATTTCGTGGTGCAGGTTGTGCGTGAGGGAGGGGTAGGGCAGCACGGCTTGGGTGCCCGTGGCCACGGGCACCACGGCATCGGCTGGTTTCATGAAGAAAAACGGGGGTTCACGCCCGGTGAAACCCATCTCTTTCGCGTGTTCCTCGTAATTGCGTCCCACGCAATACACACGGTGAACCGGAAAACGCGCCAGCGTGCCCACCACAGGCAGCGACACGGTAGCGGGCGGGGGCAGCACATAAACGTCAGAAACAGACATGGGGCATCCTGCAAAGTGGTTTTGAAAAGAGTGTGCCATGGCGCGTTGGCGCTGTCTGGGGAACGGAGGGCGGTGGCGGTTTATGCTGGCGGGCATGAAGCTCTACCACTACTTTCGCTCGTCTGCGTCGTACCGCGTGCGCATTGCTCTGGCCCACAAAGGCCTCTCTTGCGAACACATGCCGGTGAACTTGTTGCGCGGTGAACAGTTGCAGCCCGGCTATGCTGGTTTGGTGGCCGACCCTGTGGTGCCTTTGTTGGTGCTGGACAGCGGTGAGCCCCTGACCCAGTCCGTTGCCATCATCGAATACTTGGAGGAGGTGCACCCGCTGCCGCCCTTGTTGCCCCCTGACGCACTGGGCCGGGCACGGGTGAGGGCATTGGCCCAATCGGTGGCGTGCGAAATACACCCCTTGAACAACCTGCGTGTGCTGAAGTACCTGGTGAATGACATGGGGGTGAGCGATGCTGACAAAACGCGCTGGTACGCCCACTGGGTGCGCCAAGGGCTGGAAGCCTTTGAGCGCCGGTTGTCCACGGGCCCCGCTGGTGTGTTTTGCCACGGCGAAGCGCCCACTATGGCCGACTGCATGCTGGTGCCGCAGATTTTCAATGCCCAGCGTTTCAATGTGCCGATGGATGGCCTGACCCGAGTGCAGGCCGTGTTTGATGCCTGTATGCAGCTGGATGCCTTCAGCCAAACGCAGCCCTCGGCCGGTCCCGATGCGCAAGGCTGACGCGCTGCTGTCCCCGTTTGCCGCCTTGCCCCAGGCCTGGGTGCCCGATTGGCCTGCCCCTGCCCGGGTGAAGGCCGTGATGACCACGCGCCATGGTGGCACGTCTGTGCCGCCTTTCGACTCCCTCAACCTTGGTGACCACGTGCGCGACGAACCCAGCCGCGTGCAGGCCAACCGCCAGCATTTGGCTGTTGCATTGGGGGCGCAACCCGTGTTTTTGCAGCAGGTGCACGGGGCACGTTGTGTGACCTTGGCGCCCGACACGCCGCACGGCACGCAGGCCGATGCCTGCGTGACCCGGCAAACCCAAATGGTTTGCACCGTGATGGTGGCCGACTGCTTGCCCGTGTTGCTGTGTGACTCAGCGGGCCAAACCGTGGGCGCTGCGCACGCGGGTTGGCGTGGGTTGGCCGGTGCGGGTGGTGTTGCCGCAGGGGGCGTGTTGGCACAATTTTTGAAGCATTTTTGTGCTATATCGCTTAATGATATTGATAAGTTTGCTACCTATTTTGAATTAAATCAATCGACCGCTGCACCCACTGCCAGCACCATGGCCTGGCTGGGGCCGTGTATCGGGCCAGAGGCGTTTGAAGTGGGTCCCGAAGTGCGCACCGCTTTCCTGGACGTGGCCCACAGCTTCGCCGCCACGGCCGCGTGTTTTGAGGCTGTTTGGGGCAAAGCAGGGTTTCACCGCTGCGACCTGGCTGCGTTGGCACGGTTGCAATTGGCCGCGCTGGGCGTTGGCCGCGTGTACGGCAATGACAGCAGCCCTGCCTGGTGCACCGTGGGCCAGCCCTCAGTCTGGTTTTCGCACCGCCGCGACGCCGCCCGGCTCGGCAGCACCGGGCGCATGGCTGCCTGCATCTGGCTGGATTGATGCGGCGTTTTGTGCCTTCAGCGCCGCTGCACCGGCAGCCCGCGCCTCTGTTTCAAGTGCCGCATTTGCCGCTTGCCGGGCTTTGCGGCGCAGGGGCGTGCCCATCAGATACAGGACCAACCCTATGGGTAACAACCCGTAAAGCAAAAAAGTTACCATGGCACCCAACACAGTGCCGTCGGGATGCATGGCCTCTGCCACGGACATCATCACGGCCACATACAGCCAACCTATTGCGACCAGGTACATGTCAGTCGTTCTTTCTGTTTGCAGCACACCCGCTGCCCAGCTGAGTGTCAGTATGCTGGGAGGGGAACCGTCCACACCCAATGTGGCATCACAAAACCATTTCCCCCTGTTTGTCAGGGTTGCTGACCAAGGAGACAACCGTGAATTTTGACCCCAAGTGGACAGAGGCTGCCCAGCAGTTCCAGAAAAACATGTTGGATGGATGGATGCAAGCCCTGGCGGGCACCGCCCAGTCCGGCGCCGCAGGTGCATCCAACCCCTTTGCGGCCTTTGGTGCGTTTGGTATGCCTGCTGCTCCAATGTCCGGCATGCCCCAGATGCCCGGTGCGGCCCACTTTGGCCAGCTGACCGATTTGCTGGCCACTCCCGGCCAGGCCGCGCCCAAAATCGACCCTGCCAAGGCCCTGGAAATCCAGACGCAATACCTGTGTGACGTGGCGGCGCTGTGGAACCAAGGCATGGAAGCCAAGCCCACGGGTGACCGCCGCTTTGCCAACGACGCCTGGAGCGGCAACCCCGTGTCGGCGTTTTCAGCCGCGCTGTACCTGGTCAACGCCCGCACCCTGATGGCCCTGGCCGATGCGGTGGAGGGCGATGCCAAAACCCGTGCCCGTGTGCGTTTTGCCGTGCAGCAATGGATCGACGCCAGCTCGCCCAGCAACTTCCTGGCCTTCAACGCAGAAGCGCAGAAAAAAGCCATCGAAACCAAGGGCGAGAGCATTGCCAAAGGCGTGCAAAACCTGCTGCACGACATGAAGCAGGGCCACGTGTCCATGACCGACGAAAGCGTGTTCGAGGTGGGCAAAAACGTGGCCACCACCGAAGGTGCGGTGGTGTTCGAGAACGACCTGTTCCAGTTGATCGAATACAAGCCCCTCACGGCCAAGGTGTACGAGCGCCCATTCTTGCTGGTGCCGCCTTGCATCAACAAGTTCTACATCCTTGACCTGCAGCCTGAGAACTCGCTGATCCGCTACGCCGTGGCCCAAGGCCACCGCACCTTTGTGGTGAGCTGGCGAAACCCTGACGATTCCTTGGCCCAGAAAACCTGGGACGACTACATCGAACACGCCATCATCAAGGCCATCAGCGTCACCCAGGACATCACCGGGGTCGAAACGCTCAACACCCTGGGCTTTTGCGTGGGCGGCACCATGCTGGCCAGTGGTTTGGCCGTGCTGGCGGCCCGTGGGGAGAAGCCTGCACACAGTGCCACGTTCCTGACCACGCTGCTCGATTTCACCGACACCGGCATCCTGGACGTGTTCATTGACGAGCCGTTCGTCAAGTTCCGTGAAATGCAGTTTGCCAACGGCGGCCTCATGCCCGGGCGCGATCTGGCCACCACGTTCAGCTTCCTGCGCCCCAACGACCTGGTGTGGAACTACGTGGTGGGCAACTACCTGAAGGGTGAAACGCCCCCACCGTTTGACCTGCTGTACTGGAACAGCGACAGCACCAACCTGCCGGGCCACTACTACGCCTGGTACCTGCGCAACACCTACCTGGAAAACCGCCTGTGCAAACCTGGCGGCACCACGGTGTGCGGCCAGAAAATCGACCTGCGCGATCTGGACATGCCCGTCTACATCTACGGTTCGCGTGAAGATCACATCGTGCCCCCCGGCGGGGCGTATGCCAGCACCCAGCACCTGAGCGGCCCCAAGCGGTTTGTCATGGGCGCATCGGGCCACATCGCCGGCGTGATCAACCCCGCCGTCAAAAACAAGCGCAGCCACTGGATTGGCCCCGCCAACCAGTTTCCTGCCAATGTCAATGACTGGATTGCCAGCGCCCAAGAGTTTCCTGGCAGCTGGTGGACCGACTGGTCCACCTGGTTGCAAGGCCACGCTGGCAAGCAAATTGCTGCACCCAAAACCTACGGCAGCCGCAAGTACAAGGCGCTGGAAGCGGCACCTGGCAGCTACGTCAAGGCCAAAGCCTGATCTCTTACACCCTCAACCTTTTTTTGCACAGGAGACCCTCCATGGAAGATATCGTCATCGTTTCGGCCACCCGCACCGCTGTGGGCAAGTTCGGTGGTTCACTGGCCAAAACAGCTGCCACCGATCTGGGCAGCATTGTCATCAAAGGCCTGCTTGAGCGCAGTGGCCTGCCTGCCGACGCGGTGGGTGAAGTCATCATGGGCCAGGTGCTGGCCGCTGGCGCGGGCCAAAACCCTGCGCGCCAGGCGGTGATCAAGGCCGGTCTGGCCAAAGAAACCCCGGCGCTCACCATCAACGCCGTCTGCGGCTCCGGCCTCAAGGCCGTGATGCTGGCTGCTCAGGCTGTGGCCTGGGGCGACAGCGAAATTGTCATTGCCGGTGGTCAGGAAAACATGTCTGCGTCTCCTCACGTGCTGCTGGGCAGCCGCGACGGCCAGCGCATGGGCGACTGGAAGATGGTCG
>CAYFFJ010000106.1:0-5889 GCA_964342395.1 uncultured Hydrogenophaga sp. | reverse complement strand
CTCAAATTGCACGAAGACTGGGGCACCACCCCAGCTGCCATCGACAACTGCCTGACCGTGGCCGACGAAACCGACACCCAGGTGGCCATCCACACCGACACGTTGAACGAGTCGGGCTTTGTGGAAGACACCATTGCCGCCATCAAAGGCCGCTGCATCCACACCTTCCACACCGAAGGCGCAGGCGGCGGCCATGCGCCGGACATCTTGAAAATGGTGGGCGAGCCCTATGTGCTGCCCAGCAGCACCAACCCCACCCGCCCCTACACCGTCAACACGCTGGACGAGCACGTGGACATGCTGATGGTGTGCCACCACCTCGACCCAGCCATTGCCGAAGATTTGGCCTTTGCCGAAAGCCGCATCCGCAAAGAAACCATTGCAGCCGAAGACATCCTGCACGACCTGGGCGCCATCAGCATCATGAGCAGCGACAGCCAGGCCATGGGCCGCGTGGGCGAGGTGCTGATCCGCACCTGGCAAACGGCCGACAAAATGAAACAGCAGCGCGGCTGGCTGGCCCCCGCCGCCGGTAGAGCCGAGCCGGTGGAAGCCAACCCGCGCAACGACAACTACCGCGTCAAGCGCTACATCGCCAAATACACCATCAACCCCGCGCTGGCCCACGGCATGGCGCATGAGATTGGCTCGGTGGAAGTGGGCAAGTGGGCCGACCTGGTGGTGTGGAAACCCGCCTTCTTCGGCGTGAAACCCGCGCTGGTGCTCAAAGGCGGCACCATCGCCCTGGCCGCCATGGGCGACCCCAATGCATCCATCCCCACCCCGCAGCCGGTGCACTACCGCCCCATGTTCGGCAGCTTTGGCAGCAGCCTGACGCAAAGCAGCATCACTTTTGTGTCAAAAAGTGCTCTGGCGCTTGATGTGAAAGAAAAGTTTGCTCTCAAAAAGAGAATTTCTGCCGTGCACAACATCCGCCAGGTCAAAAAGGCCGACATGGTGCACAACGGCACCGCCCCGGCCATGCAGATCGATGCACAAAGCTACGAAGTGCGCGCCAACGGCGAACTGCTGACCTGCGAGGCGGCCACGGTGCTGCCCATGGCGCAGCGGTATTTTTTGTTTTGACGGATGGCATGACGAGCCCCCTCCCCACCGCTCCCACGGCCTTGCACATCCGCCGCGACGACCTGAGCGACCCGCGCATCGCCGCCTTTCTGGAAGAGCACCTGGCCGACATGCGCCGGGTGTCGCCCCCCGAGAGCGTGCATGCGCTGGACCTGGACCAGTTGCGCCAGCCTCATATCCTGTTTTTTAGCGCATGGGACGACGAAAACGCTTCTCCAGCGGCCACGCTGCTGGGCACAGGCGCCATCACGCTGCTGGACGCCACACACGGTGAAATCAAGTCCATGCGCACCCACACCGCCTGGCGCTGCCAGGGCCTGGCCGGGCGCCTGCTGCAACACCTCGTGGATAAAGCCCGCACCCACGGCCTGCAACGCCTGAGCCTGGAAACAGGGGCCGAAGATTTTTTTGCCCCCGCCCGCGCGCTGTACCAGCGCCATGGCTTTGTGCCCTGCCCGCCGTTCGAGGGCTACTGGGACGACCCGAACAGCCGGTTCTTCACGCGGACGCTGTGAAGCTGGCCCCGCCGCTGCCCCCCATCGGCGCCAGAAAATCCCGGCCAATGGGCCGTCGAAATCCGCCCCCGTTGTCCGATGCCTGCGCATCGGACAAACCGCACCATTTTGCGTAAAGTGGATTCTCTTTTGCACACAGGAACCCCATGCAACTCATTGGCATGCTCGATTCACCCTACGTGCGCCGCGTGGCCATTTCGCTGCGGCTGCTGGGCATTGCGTTTGAACACCGGCCCGTGTCGGTGTTCAGGCACTTCGACACCTTTGCGGCCATCAACCCACTGGTAAAAGCCCCCACGCTGGTGGCAGACGACGGCACGGTGCTGATGGACTCCACCCTCATCCTCGACCACTTGCCCGCACTGACCGGCACGCCCCTGCCCCGCCCGCTCATGCCCACCGACCCTGCGGCCTGCCGCCAGGCCCTGCGCGTGGTGGGCCTGGCGCTGGCCGCCTGCGAAAAAACGGTGCAAATCGTGTACGAGCACCAACTGCGCCCGCCCGAAAAACAGCACGCCCCATGGCTGGAGCGGGTACAGGGGCAGCTGGCCGCCGCCTACCAGGCGCTGGAAGCCGAACTGGCCCGCACGCCGCTGGCGGTGGATGCCGCGCACATCAACCAGGCGGGCATCACCGCCGCCGTGGCCTGGGGCTTCACACAGATGCTGCTGCCCGACGCCGTGCCCGCCACCGCCCACCCCCACCTGGCCGCGCACGCAGCGGCGGCAGAGCAGCTGGCCGCCTTTGCCGGGTACCCGGCCAAGGGTTAGAGGGTTGAGGAGCTGGCAGTCACTCGACGGCAGCTGCACACCGGCCTCTGGCGCGTCACTCAGCCTCGGGTCCCCGGATACTTCTTCACCAGCGCCGCCAGGGTCAGGGGATCGCCACGGAACAGAGTGGCCCAAATCGAATAGCCATCGGTGGCCAGGTTGATGATCGCGACGCGGGTCTTCTCGCGAGCATGATCTGATGCAGTAGCCAGCATGTCCAACGCAACCGTTGCCTTGCCCCATTGTTCCAAGCGGTCTTTGTGGCGGTAGTCAGCAGCCGAAGCCTCTTCAGGCGGCAGGTCCAACCCCACCAGCGACAGCAAGGCCAGGGCCTGGGCCTCTAGCGAGGGATCAAGGCCAGTCGCCACCTTGATGGCCCCGCTGGGTTCGTAGGTGAAGGCGGCCAAGGTGTCGTCAGTGTCGGGCCACAGGTAGTCAGCTGGCTCAACGGGCTTGTCCCGCTTCTGGCTGTTGCAATTGGTACAGGCCAGCAAAAAATTGGCCCATTCCTTTTCCAATGCAGGCTTTTGGGATTTGGGCACCACGTGTTCAACCGCCAGATTGACGGGAATCTTCCGCTCGCAGTAGCTGCAAAAGCGCCCCAATCGCTCCCGCAGGTAAGGCGCAGCATCGCCATACGTGGCAAACACCACCAGCGTGCCATCGGCATTCAAAGGGTGTGCGCCTTTGTCAACGGGCCGCATGGTGCCTACACCCCGGCTGCCGCGCGGTGCATTTCAAGCCAAGCGGCGTAGGCCGGGTCGTCGGTGTAGGGAATGATCAGCTTATCCAGCCGCGATTTGACGGTCTTCACTTCTTCTGAATCCACCGATTTTTTTGCCACTTCCAGCAAGTTGTAATACTCGGCGGCCACAGCTTTCATATCGTGCCAACGCTGGCTGCGCTGTGGAAACGGATGCACCCCCATCACATGTTCGGCAATGTCTTCGATGCTGTCGTCCGGAGCCGTCACGGCCTGGCCCGTGCCCAGATCAATGACAGCGCCTTGCGCAAACGCGGCTTGCAGCAAGAACGGCGAGTGCGATGTGGCGATGAACTGCAGGTTCGGAAAAACCAACAGCAGATCCTGAATCACCGTGCGCTGCCATTGCGGGTGCAGGTGCAGGTCGAGTTCATCAATGGTCACCACACCGGTGGTTTCTTCAATGGCTTTTTCTCCCAGGTGCGAATTGAGGGAGGCGCAGCGCATGGCCAGATCGCAAAAAATGGCCGCAATGCGTTGCTGGCCGTCGCTTAGGTCCGAGAACTTGCGCCAACCGACATCGGCATGGCGAACCATGAGGGCGTTCTCGCGGATGATGAAGCTGATGTCTTCGGCATGGATGGCGGCCAGCACAGCCTCGCGGGCCAGCTTCAGGAGCAGCGGCGTTTCTTTTTCCTGAAGCCCGCGCAACTCGTAATACTGAAACCAGCTGGTCAGCTGGGCCGACTGCACAGCATCGGACTGCGCCAGCGCCCACACATCCTTGCGTTCGGCAAAAGGCTTTTTCAGGCCCCCGGTTTCCCCGGCTGGTTGTGGCTTGGCGGCTCCGAATCGGGCCAGCAAGGGGATGGGAGATGGGGTGTCGGCTGGGAAGTCGAGCAAAGGGATGGTCGTTGGGACGTCGGTCTGGAAGGCGGTTGTGACCAACCTGTTCAATCTTTCCACCCACTCGCGACCTAAGAATGGTGTCCCCCCTGTGCTATCCAGTGCAACGCCGATACCACGCACAGTGACTTCATTCCAGCAAAAATCACCCGCTGCATGCAACGGAAACAGGGCGGTCAGCCAGGATTCGGACGACACATCAACCGAAGCCTGTCGATGCACTTCGTTGAGAGTCGGATATGAGCCGCTAACATTGGCACTCCTGATCATGGGCGACCAAGAACGCCAAATGCCATTCAGCACACTGGTTTTCCCCGTGCCGTTGACCCCCATTAGCAGGGTGAACCGGGGGTGGAAGTCCAGATGCAGCGTCTTGAATTTGCGGTAGTTCTGTAAACCCAGCGTGAGTTGTTTCATGGCATGCCCAGATTCAGAGTGGGCCGAAATGGTAACGCGCGATGCACCTTCGTCCACACGGCCAACGGTTGACCTGAAAAAAGCCACAGCGCAGCGTATTCGGCTGTGGCACCGGCCTGTCAGCGGGTGCACGCCGTGTCACAGCGTCACCATGTGGTCTTCCAGCCCCTTGCCCCACGTCAACAGGCGCACGCTGCGGTGGGCGGGCACCCAGTAGGGGTCTTGCTCGATCAGCGCCACCGCACGCTCACGGCTGGGCACCTCCATCACCCACAGGCCGCCCACAAACGGCTCGCCGGGTGCCTCCCGGCAACCGCCCGCAATCAAAATTTCATCGGTGTGGGCACGCAGGTAGGCCAGGTGCAAATCGCCCCGCTGCTGGCGAATGGCCAGCATGTCGGGCGTGTCGGTGAAGAGGGCAATCCAGCGCATGGGCAAACTTTCTTGGGGTGTGGGGGAAGATGTGGCCCATTGTCATTCAGCCCCCAAAACCGGCATCCGGTGCAACCGTCAGTTTTGCCAAAATTTGCCAAAACCCCGTATGCTTCCCACATGAGCACCATGAACATTTCCCTGCCAGACAGCCTCAAAGCGTTTGTGGACAGCCAGGTCACCGAGGGTGGCTACGGCACCAGCAGCGAGTACGTGCGAGAGCTGATCCGCACCGACCAGGACCGCCGCCAACTGCGCACCCTGCTGTTGCAAGGGGCGGCTTCCGCACCGGCTGACGTGGCCAGCGCCACTTACTTCGCAGCCTTGCGCCAGCGGGTGCGTGCCCACGCCGAGCCTGGTGCGCCCGCTTGAAACCCAAACCCGTCATTCCACGCGCACAAGCCAACCTGGATGTGGACGCGGCCATCGACTTCTACCTGCAAGAGCACGCACCGGCAGCGGCCAGCGGGTTCATCGACGCGCTGGAACAGGCCTACGGGCACATCGGGCGTCACGCCTCCACAGGCTCGCCACGGTTCGGGCACGAACTGGAACTGCCCGGCCTGCGTGCCTGGCCGCTGTCGCGCTACCCCTTCCTGGTGTTTTACCTGGAACGACAGGACCACATCGATGTGTGGCGCGTGCTGCACACCCGACGCGACATCCCCGATCGCATGCGCGACCCCGACACACCTTGAGCCTTCAGCCTGCATTCACCACCTTCACACAGCCTCCACCCACCATGCTCACCTGCTCCAAACTCATTCCCCAAGGCCAGGGCCTGGCCCATGTGCTGCTCAAACGCGCCACCACCGTCGAACTGGACTGGGACGTGCGCCAGAAAAGCCGCTTTGACGCCACCGACAGCCAGGGCCGCGCGCTGGGCGTGTTTTTGCCCCGTGGCACCGCCGTGCGTGGCGGCGACGTGTTGCTGGCCGAAGACGGCTCGCACTCGAAGGGCGCCGACATCACGACCGGCTATCCCGAGTTTGACCACCTGCTGATGAAGAAGCTGGGTTGGTGGGACGAGCTGACGGAGGCTGAAAAAACCGCAGCCGAA
>CAYFFJ010000105.1:0-6005 GCA_964342395.1 uncultured Hydrogenophaga sp. | reverse complement strand
TCTGCTGACCTTACGGGGTTTGCAGGTGTTGCACTTCACTTTTGAATCCGCCCCCGCTGCGGCCAGTTGCTCGTTGCGGCTCAGGGTGGTTTGGGCCAATTGCAACCGGCGTTGTTGCAGGTGTTGTTCTTCATCTGCTTGGCGCAATTGAGTTTGCAAGGTGCGGATGCGGTCGGTCAGCACCTCTTTACGTTGGCGGGCCTGGAGTTGGCGCAAGGTGCACTCGATGTCCAGGCTTTGCCGCCGCACCGTGCCCAGCCATTGGGCTGCGTGTGCTTGGTGAACTTCTTCCCTGAACAATTTCATGCCGCCAGTTTGGCGTTGGCGGCTTGCGTGGGCAATCCTACAGATGTAGACCGACAGATGTAGGGGATGGAAACCCGTATCCTTTGGCTGGCTGCGCCGTGCATCAATGCCAACTGAATTCGGTTGGTGCAGCCGGTGCGCATCAGCATGGTGCTGATGTGGTCGCGCACGGTGTGGGGGCTGATACCCAGAACGGATGCCATGGTTTTGTTGGCCAGCCCTTGTGACAGCAAGCGCAGAACGTCGTGTTCCCTGGATGTGAAATGCATGGTGTTTCTTGGGTGGATTCGCCACAAGCCGATTGCAAATGAATAAAAGGTGAATCACGAAAAGTGTGCCGTGTTTCAGCGGTTTGCACCATCCCTCAAATGGGGGAGGCGGGGCGCAGCGTGGGGGGCTTCGTGTCAATTTTTGAGGCGCAAAACCGGTATCGCCACACCCACCCCGGACTGGCCGCACTGGAGCAGCCTCAGTTTGCCGACTACGGCCAGGCCCAGAAAACCAAAGTGCTGGACTACGCGGCCCGGTTTGACCAGATGCTGCAGACGCAGCCCTGGATGGCAGGCGAGCGCTTCACCATTGCCGACATCACGGCCTTTTGTGCGCTGGAATTTGCCCGGTTGATGAAATTCAGCGCGGCGGCAGAGGGCCTGCACACCTTGCAAGCCTGGCGCGACCGCGTGGCCCAACGGCCTTGCGCCGCCGTGTGAGCGCGGGGCAAGCCATCCGTTTTTGTGTCAAAAACAGCGTCCGAAGACGGTTGTTCTCGGGTTTTCAACCCAGCGTGGCTCCCGTGAGTTTGGCCCCAAATCCCACAAACAGCGCCCCCACGCCCGCTGTGGCCGTGGCCGATGCCCGCTGGTGGCGGCGAAACTGTGCGGCCAGCCGCGCCCCGGCAAAAATCAGCAACGACAAATACGCCGCGCTGAACACCTGAACCACGACGCCCAGCAGCAAAAACGACAGGGCAGGGTGGTCATAGCCCGGGTCCACAAACTGGATGAAGAACGACACAAAAAACAAAATCGCTTTCGGGTTCATCAGGCTGATGAAAAATGCCGTGCGAAACGGTTTTTGTGCACTCACCTCAAGGCTGGCCGTGTCTGCGGCGGCGTTGGGGGCGGTGGCCTGTGTGCCGCGCTGCTGCCAACCGGCCCAGGCGGCGCGCAACAGGCCCAGGCCCATCCAGGCGAGGTAGCCCGCCCCGGCGTATTTCACGGCCATGAACAGCGCTGGCGTGGTTTGCAGCAGCGAGGCTGCGCCCATCACCGACAGCACCATCAGCACCGTGTCACCCGCAAACACGCCCATGGCCCCCCGGTAGCCGGCTGCCACGCCCCAGCGCGACGCCACCGACATGACATAAATGGAATTGGGGCCGGGCAGCAGCACGATAAAGAGTGTGCCCAGTACAAAGGTGGTGAGGTCGGTGATGCCGTAAATCATGGTGTACCTGTCAGTGTGTGCCTATTGTCGTTGCAGCCCGGCCCGGTGCCGCCATACTTGCCGCCATGAAACCCGCCTTGTTCACCCTGCACGAAGACGAGATGACGTTCACCGCCATCCGCGCCCAGGGTGCGGGCGGGCAGAACGTGAACAAGGTGTCCAACGCTGTGCACTTGCGTTTTGACGTGCAAGCCTCGTCGCTGCCCGACGACATCAAAACCCGGCTGCTGGCGCTGAGCGACCAGCGCATCACCGCCGAGGGGGTGGTGGTCATCAAGGCACAGACCAGCCGCAGCCTGGAGGCCAACCGGGCCGATGCCATTGCCCGCCTGCACGCCCTGGTGCAGGGCGTGGCCGTGCCGCCCAAGGCCCGCAAAGCCACCCAACCCACCTTCGGTTCGCGGCAGCGGCGGCTGTTGGGCAAGGCCACGCGCGGCCAGGTGAAGGCCCTGCGAGGGCGGGTGAAGGGGTGTGAATAAGTGAGCTTAAAACCCAATACCACAAAGCGGTATAGGCAGTTTTTATTAAAAATTACCACACCCGTGCCAGCAGCGCTCCTGGTGTGGCGTCTGGCTGGCCCGGCACCGCAATCCACACCTTGCTGCCCCTTTCCGTGACCCCGCCAATGGGCTGGCCATCGGCGTTTTTCATCGCGGCCAATGGCAGGAGGCGGTTGCCGCTGGGGTGCACCACCTCCAGCGTGTCGCCCACGGCAAACGGGTTTTGGGCGTCCACCTCTGCCCAGCCATCGGCCAGGCGCAGCACCTCGCCCGCGTATTGGCTGTGGCGCGCTTGGGCGCCGCCGGTTTCATAGGCCTGGTAATCGTGCGCCGGGCGGCGTTCCAGAAAGCCGCTGGTGTAGCCCCGGCTGGCCAGGCTTTCCAGCTGGGCAATCAGCTCGGGGTTGAAGGGCTGGCCTGCCACCGCGTCGTGGATGGCCTGGCGGTAAATTTGCGCGGTGCGTGCCACGTAATACCGGCTTTTGGTGCGGCCTTCCACCTTCAGCGAATCCACCCCGATGTGGGCCAGCCGTGTCACGTGCTCCACCGCGCGCAGGTCTTTGCTGTTCAGGATGTAGGTGCCGTGCTCGTCTTCCATGATGGGCATCAGCTGCCCCGGGCGCTCGGCCTCTTCCAGCAAATACACGTGGTCGGCGGCGGGGTGGCGGGCGCTGCCACCGCAGGCTGACACGGACGCAAAAGCGGTGTCGGCTGTCTGTTGCTCGTGGGCAAAGTTGAAGCCGCCGTCCAGCCGAAGTGGGGTTGCGCTGTCGTTGTCGCCGTTGCTGGCCTGGGCTGCACCGTGCGGCGGAGCGTGGCGGTTGAAATATCCGCTCAGCAGGCAACGGCCCGAGTAGGCAATGCACAGCGAACCGTGCACCAGCACCTCCAGCTCGATGTCGGGGCATTCGTGGCGGATGGCTTCAATTTCGTCCAGGCTCAGCTCGCGCGACAAAATGAGGCGCGACACCCCTGCCTTCTGCCAGAACTTCACGGCCGCGTGGTTGGTGGTGTTGGCCTGCACCGAAAGGTGAATGGGCACGTGGGGCCAAGCACCGCTGTGCATTTTGTCCAGCACCATCATGATCAGCCCCGGGTCAGCCATGACGATGCCATCGGGCTTGAGGGCCACGATGGGCTCGATGTCACGCAGGTAGGTGCGCACCGCATCGTGGTGCGGCAGCAGGTTGCTGGTCAGGAAGAACTTTTTGCCGCGTGCATGGGTGTGTGCAATGCCCTGTGCGATTTGCTCCAGCTGGAATTCGTTGTGGCGCGCGCGCAAGCTGTAGCGGGGCTGGCCGACGTACACGGCGTCGGCACCGAAATCGCAGGCCGCACGCAGGTGGGCCAGGGAGCCGGCGGGCAGCAGCAGCTCGGGGGCTTTCAAAGGGGTAGAGGCATTCATGGGGCCGTATTTTCGGTGGTGTGAAATGCCCTGGGGCTGATCGCCGTCAACCCCGGGTGCGCGGGCGTCCGCACAATGCGGCCCCATGAACCAAACTTTGTTGATTGCGGGCGGCGGCATCGGTGGCCTGGCCGCCGCATTGGCTTGCGCCCGGGCGGGCACTCCCGTCACGTTGCTGGAGCAAGCCGCTGAATTCGCCGAAGTGGGCGCGGGCATACAGCTGGGGCCCAACGCCGTGCGCGTGTTGGCCGATTGGGGCCTGAGCGACGCCCTGAAAACCGTGGCCGCCTTCCCCGCGCAACTGTGCGTGCGCGACGCCCAGGGTGGCCAAACCCTGGGGGCCTTGCGTTTGGGCGAACGCGCCATCGCCACCCATGGCCAGCCCTATGCCACCATCCACCGGGCCGACGCCCACCGCTTGTTGTTGACCGCGGTGCAGGCCTTGGGTGCCAACGGCGGCCCCGTGCCCGAGCTGCACCTGAACGAGCGCCTGCGCGCCATTGAAGAGGGCCCCGACGGTGTGCTGGTGCGCACCGAATCGGGCCTGCTGTGCGAGGGTGGGGCCCTGGTGGGGGCGGACGGCCTGTGGAGCGTGGTGCGCTCACACGTCATGGACGGCCCCGCCCGTGGGCACGACACCCCCGCCGCCGCGCAGGAAGCGCCGCCCCGCTTTTCGGGCCACCTGGCTTACCGGGGCATGGTGCGCCAGGCCGATTTGCCGGCCCACCTGCGCACCCAAGACGTGACCGCCTGGCTGGGCCCGCGCCTGCACGTGGCGCACTACCCCGTGTGCGCCGGTGACAAGGTCAATGTGGTGGCCGTGGTGCACGGCAGCCAAACCGGCAACCCCACCAGCTGGACGCACCAGGCCCACCACGCCGACCTGATGGCCGCGCTGGGCCCCGTGCACACCCAGTTGCAAGGCATGCTCGACGCCGTGCCCGAGTGGCGGCTGTGGCCCCTGAACGACCGCCCACCCATGACCGGCGCCTACGCCCACGCCCAGGGCCGCGTGGCGCTGCTGGGCGACGCCGCCCACCCCATGCGCCCTTATTTGGCCCAAGGCGCAGCCATGGCCCTGGAAGACGCCTGGACCCTGGGCCGCTTGCTGGCCACACGCGACCTGTCGCAGCCCGTGCCGTGGGCCGCCCTGTTCCAGCGCTACGCCCACACCCGCTGGGCGCGAAACGCGCGGGTGCAAGCCCAGTCGGCCCGCAACGGGCGGGTTTTTCACGCCCAGGGCCTGCTGCGCTGGGGGCGCAACCTGGCCCTGGCGGTGGGCGGTGAACACTTGCTCGACAACCCCTGGCTGTACCAAGGACCACCACCGCCCTGAACCCACCGAGACTGCCGCATGACACACTAGGCTTTGCCTGCCCTGTCGTCCGCTTTTTTAGCCCCCTTGGCAAAGCCCATGCGCTGGCGGTTCTGGTTGCGGCACGGTGCGTGGGGGCTGCATCAGCCGGGATAGGCTGAATATTGGTCTGCCACCGCCCACCACCGCCCGTTTTCCTTCACAAAGAAAAACATGTCACGCCCACCCATATGAAGGGTCTGGCCGTTCATGTCAAAGGACATGTCGAAGTCGTAGGCCACAACGGCGGCATCGCCATAGACATGGATGACGGGATCGATCTCTGTCCAATGGCGGATGCGGGTGGACGTGGCGAAACCTTTCCAGCCGGCCACGCAGGCCGCGCCGCCGTTCACGCGGTTGCGCTCGGTCGCGGTGATGGCGACCATGTTGCGGTGGAAATACTGGCTCAGGTCGTCCGGGTTGCCTTGGGTCCAGGCATCGTTGAGGGCGCGCAGCGTTGTCCAGATTTCCTGTTGGACGGGGTCGTTGAATGGCGGGGTGATCATGCGGAATGCCTTTTGGGGGTCAGTTGAGGTGAAGCAAAGATTGAAAGCTGTCGCCCGCCAGGGCCTGGCGCAGCCTGGAGACCAGGTCAGGGGCATCGACAAACGGGTGGTCGCGGTACAGGGCGGTGTTGGCATCGCCCACCAGTCCGTCAAACACCCTGTGGCCTTGGGCTGACAGGTCTTTGACGCGGATGACATGCGCCCGGGCAAACACCCGTTGCGTGGGGTCCACCACGCCGTCGCGCACAAAGGCCCGGGTTTTGCGCTCGCAGCGGCACGGGTTGCTCGGATTGACCAAGCCGCAGCGGTTTTGCATGAAGGCGCTCAGCTCCAGCCGCGCACGGGACAGCAACTGGCGAAAATTGTCTTTGCTGATGTCCAGCACTTGGCTGCCCACGGTGTCGCTGATTTCGAATATTTCGCCCAGCAGAAACACCAGGCGCTGCCTGCGGTCCAGGCACAGCAGCATGCCCATCATGCAACTG
>CAYFFJ010000104.1:0-6382 GCA_964342395.1 uncultured Hydrogenophaga sp. | reverse complement strand
TGGCGACGTCAGCCACCTGAACCTGCACAAGACCTTCTGCATTCCCCACGGCGGCGGCGGCCCCGGCGTAGGCCCCGTGTGTGTGGTGGAAGACCTGGTGCCCTACCTGCCCGGCCACGCCACGGCCTTGAGCAGCGGCGCTTGCGTGGGGGCTGGCCGTTTCGCCGCCGGGCCGTCCCAAGGCGAAACAGCCCCCTCGGGGGGCAACGCAGCTGCGACAGCGGCAAGTGTGGGGGCCGTTTCAGCCGCACCATTGGGCAACGCCGCCGTGCTGCCCATCAGCTGGATGTACATCCGCATGATGGGGGCCGATGGCCTGAAACACGCGACTGAAACGGCCATTCTGAGCGCCAACTACATCAGCAAGCGCCTGGCCCCCCACTACCCTACGCTGTACGCATCGGCCAACGGGCACGTGGCGCACGAGTGCATCCTGGACCTGCGCGGCCTGAAAGAGACCAGCGGCGTGATGGCCGAAGACGTGGCCAAACGCCTGATGGACTACGGCTTTCACGCCCCCACGCTCAGCTTCCCCGTGCCCAACACGCTGATGGTGGAACCCACCGAAAGCGAAACGCTTGAGGAGCTGGACCGCTTCATCGACGCCATGATTGCCATCCGCAACGAAGTGCGCCAGGTGGAAACCGGTGAATGGCCGCAAGACAACAACCCACTCAAACACGCCCCCCACACCGCCGCCAGCCTGTTGGGCGCCGAGTGGGGCCGCCCCTATGCCCGCGAACTGGGGGCCTTCCCAGTGAGCAGCTTGAAAGCCGTGAAATACTGGCCGCCCGTGGGCCGGGTGGACAACGTGTATGGCGACCGCAACCTGTTTTGCAGCTGCCTGCCCGTGGGCAGCCACGAGGACTGAATTTCACGCCAAAAGCGCCTCCATCGCTTCATGCACATGGGTCTTAAGCTCTTATTTTTGGAGTTCGAGAACACCGACAACGGTGACGGTACCCACACGCTGGAAGCCATGGCCAGCGTGCCCCCAGTGCGCGTGGACGCGGTGCTGGCCGAAGTGGCGTGTGTGCTGGCCTGGGCGCACCGCCAGTTCCCCGGGGGGCCCCGGCCCCTGGATGACGGCGGCGACTGGGACCTGCTGCTGCAAGCCCAGGCCAACGACGCGGCACCGGTCACACTGCGCCACGACACCGCCAGCGGGCGGGTGCACGGCATGCCGCCGCTGCCAGCGACAAATGGCGCGCCAGGCTGGGTGTGCGTGACACTGACCCTGGCAGCCACCCAAGCCTTTGCCCAGGCGCTGGGGTGGGCCGTGCAAGCGTGACCCGAAAACCGAAAACAACCTGGGCCCACCGGGATTCTCAAGAGGAGTGAAAGGGCCAAAGCCCTGTGCACAACCCCATGGTTTGGAACGCACGCCTGTCGCTGGACTACCGGGTTGAAGCCTCCCGCTCGCTGCTGCGTTTTTCGCACGATGGCCCGCTGCGCGTGCTGCAAAGCCTGTACCCCGAGGGTCCAGGCATTTGCCACAACGTGCTGGTGCACCCGCCCGGTGGGCTGGTGGCGGGTGACACCCTGGCCATTGACGTGTCAGTGGCCCCCGGTGCACACGCACTGGTCAGCACCCCCGGGGCCACGCGCTTTTACAAAAGCCAGGGACAAGCGGCCACCCAAACCGTGAAGCTGCGCCTGGAGCCCAATGCCCGGCTGGAATGGCTGCCGCTGGAAACCCTTGCCTACCCCGGCTGCCAGGCCGTGAACCAACTGCAGCTGGACCTGGCCCCCGGCGCCGAACTGCTGGCCTGGGATGTGACCGCCCTGGGCCTGCCCGGGGCCCTGCAGCCGTTCGATGCGGGTCAGCTGAGCCAAAGCCTGCACTGGCCCGGTGTGTGGCGTGAACAAGCCCACCTGGCCGCTACCGACACCGAGTTGCTCAACAGCCCCCTGGGCTTGGCCGGCCACCGCTGCATGGGCACCCTGGTGCTGGCCTGCGGCACCCCCATGGGCAGCGCACGGCGAGAGCAGCTGCTGGAGACCGTGCGTGCGGCCACCGCCCCCCACCCCCTGGCCGCCACCACAGGGGCCACCTGCCCCAACGACCAGGTGCTGGTGGTGCGCACCCTGAGCCCTTTGGTAGAACCCGCCATGGACCTGTTCAAACACCTGTGGGCGCAACTGCGGCCAGCGGTCTGGGGCCTGGGCAACCGCCTTCCCCGCATTTGGGGTGTGTGACCCGGCCCACATCGCGCTAAGCTTGGCAGGCCGCTGTTTCAAACACACGAACTGCCACCATGCCACGCCAACACCCACACACCAACCGCTTTCTGGGGTGGCTGCTGTGCGCGTGGGTGTGGGCACTGGCCACCGCCGTCCAGGCCGAAGGACACACGCCGCCCCCGCAAGGGTTTGCCTTCCTGTCCCAGCACGAAGGGGCAGAGGCCCAGCAACGCCGGGCAATCGGCTGGGGGCTGAGCGGCAAAACCGACGCAGCCGCCCCTGGGGAAGACCTCTGGGAGCGCTACAGCGCCTGGATCCTGGCACTGTGCACCGTCACGGGCCTGGGATTGGCCCTGGCCACTGGGCTGGTGCTCAACACCCGGCGGCTGCTGTCCACCCAGCGCACCCTGGAGCAAGAGCGCACAGAGCTGCAAAAAGCCTCGGCCCAGCGCAGCTACCTGCTCGAAGCCAGCCCGGTGTTGATCTACACCCTGCGCGTGGCCCGCCACCAGACCGAGCCCACCTGGATCAGTGGCAACGTCACCCGCCTGCTGGGCTACGCCGTGGAAGACGCCCTCAAACCCGGCTGGTGGGCCAAGCACCTGCACCCCGACGACCGCACCCAGTCCCTGGCCAACCTGCGCCAGCTGCATCAGACGGGCGAGGTGCGCCAAACCTTCCGTTTTGCCAACGCCCAGGGCAAATACCGGTGGTTCCAAGACGAACTGCGGCTTCTCAACTCCACCGATGGCCGCACCGAAGCCGTGGGTGTGTGGCGCGACATCACCCAGGCCAAAGACCACGAAGACAGCCTGCGCCTGGCGGCCAGCGTGTTTGCCAACAGCTATGACGCCATCCTGATCACAGACACGCAGCACCGCATTGCCGATGTCAACCCCGCTTTCACCCGCATCACCGGCCACACGGCCAGCGACGTGCTGGGCCAAACGCTCGACATGCTGACACCCCCCGGTGAAGACAACGCCCACACCTTGGCCCAGGTGTACAGCGCCCTTGACCACCAAGGCCACTGGCAAGGCGAGCTGGCCCTGGCACGGCACAACGGCAACACGCTGGTGTGCGCGCTGTCGGCCTCGTCCGTGCGGCACAGCGACCACCAGGCCCAGCACCACGTGGTGGTGTTTTCCGACATCAGCCATCTGAAGGCCCACCAGGCCGAACTGGACCGCCTGGCCCACTACGACCCCCTGACGGGCATCCCCAACCGCCGCATGCTGGTAGACCGGCTGAGCCAGGCCGTGGCCCGTTCGCGGCGCAACGGCAAATCACTGGCCGTGTGTTACCTCGACCTGGACGATTTCAAGCCCGTCAACGACCGCCTGGGCCACGCCATGGGCGACCTGCTGCTGGTCAGCATCACCCAACGGCTGCTGCAAACCCTGCGCGCCGACGACACATTGGCCCGCTTAGGGGGCGACGAATTTGTGCTGCTGCTGGCCGACCTGAGCGAACCCCGTGAATGGGAAGGGGTGCTGGAGCGCGTCCTGACCGCCGTGAAACAGCCCGTGGCACTGGGCGAGGTGAGCGCCACCGTGTCCGCCAGCGTGGGCGTGACCCTGTTCCCTGCCGACGACGTGGACGCCGACACCCTGCTGCGCCACGCCGACCAAGCCATGTACCGCGCCAAACAGGCAGGGCGCAACCAGCACCACCTGTTCGACCTGGCCCAGGACCGCGAGGTGCAAGTGCATCGCGGGCTGGTCACCCGCCTGGCACAAGCCCTGGCCGACAACGAGCTGCGGCTGTTCTACCAGCCCAAAGTGAACCTGGACACCGGCGAGGTGGTGGGGGCCGAAGCCCTGATCCGCTGGCAACACCCGGAACAAGGCCTGCTGTCGCCAGCCGCCTTCCTGTGGCACATGGACGGCACCGACCTGGAGGTGCAGGTGGGCGAATGGGTCATTGAAACCGCACTGGCCCAGATCACCACGTGGAAGGCCATGGGCCATGTGCAGGCCCCTGACGCCTGTATCAGCGTCAACCTCAGTGGGCCGCAACTGCTCAAACCCGGCTTCCAGCCCTGGCTGCAAGCCGCCCTGCTGCGCCACCCGGCGGTGCAGCCCGGCGAGCTGGAGCTGGAAATCCTGGAAAGCGCGGCCCTGGCCGACATACAAACCGCTGCACGCGTCATGACCGAATGCCGGGAGCTGGGCGTGCGATTCGCCCTGGACGACTTCGGCACCGGCTACTCGTCGCTGGCCTACTTCCGCAAACTGCCGGTGGACCTGATCAAAATCGACCAGAGCTTTGTCCGCGACATGCTGACCGACCCTGAGGGCCACGGCATTGTGCAAAGCGTGGTGTACCTGGCGCGTGCGTTCCACCGCCCCGTCATTGCCGAAGGGGTGGAAACCCTCGAACACGCCACCGCCCTGATGCGCCTGGGCTGCCACCTGGCGCAGGGCTACGGCATTGGCCGCCCCATGCCTGCGGCCGACTGGCCCGCCTGGGTGACCCAATGGCACCAGTTCAAGGCCTGGGAAACCCTCCGTTCCCACGTATTGGACAGCGATTAATGCATAGCTGAGAATCCAATACCATCAAGCGGTATAACCCTGTTTTTTCTAAAAATGCCGCGCACCTCATCCCAACCCCCCATACCCTGGCTGGTGCGCAAGCACCACCAGTTCCGAAGCCTGTCTTTCGCGGCAGTGCTGGCGGCCGTGGTGCTGCACCTGTGGGGCAAGCCGGTTCCGCTGGGGTTGTGGACCTACCTGTTGGCGCAGCTCCTGCTGTACCCCCATGTCCTGCTGGCGCTGGCGTGCCGCTCGCCCCACCCCGTGGCCCGCGAACTCAAGCACCTGCTGGTGGACGCCTATGGCCTGGGCCTGTGCGCCGCCGTGCTGGGCCTGCCCACCTGGCCCACGTTTGCCATGGCCATGGCCACCCTGTTCAACAACGTGTTCAACAAAGGCTGGCGTGGGAGCTTGTCGGCCGGCGCGGTGTTTGGACTGGGCGCGCTGACCTGGTGGGCCACTGGCGCATTCGAATGGCGCCCCGACACCGATTGGCCCACCACCCTGTTTTGCATGGCGGGACTGCTGGTGTATGTGCTGGGCATAGGTGACGTGGCGCAAATCCGCATCAGCCAGTTGCGCCGGCTGCGCCAGGAGCGCGAGGTCAGCGCACAGGCCATGGAGCGGGCCAACGAAGCCCTGCGCACCCAGCTCGACGAAATCAACCGCCTGCAAGACCAACTGCGCGAACAAGTGCACCGCGACCCGCTGACCGGCCAACACAACCGCCGCTACCTGGACACCACCCTGCAACGCGAGCTGCTGCGCTGCGCCCGCGAACAATCGCCCATTTCGCTGCTGATGGTGGACGTCGACCACTTCAAAACCATCAACGACACCCATGGCCACCCGATGGGCGACGAAGTGCTGCGGCAAATGGGGCTGATTTTGGCCACCCACGCCCGGGCCCACGACGTGGTGTGCCGCTACGGCGGCGAAGAGTTTTTGCTGATGCTGCCCCAACTGCCTCTGCCCCAGGCCCTGCAACGCGCCGAGCAATTGCGCCGCGCGGTGCAACGCCACGCGTTCCTGACGGCGGGCGGTGAAATTGCCGTCACCCTGTCGGTGGGCGTGGCCAGCTACCCCGACCACGGCCACACGGTGGACGAGCTGCTGCGCAGCGCCGACCACGCCCTGTACCAAGCCAAACGCGAGGGGCGCAACCGGGTGGTGCAGGCCACAGCCGCCCTGCGGCCTCCCCCATACGCCCTCTGACGGGCGATCTAAATCGCCACCAGCTGCCGCACGCCCTTGGCTTCCATCTCGTGGCCCGGGCCACGGGCAATCACCTCGCCGCGCTCCATCACCAGGTAGTCGTCGGCCAGCTCTTGGGCAAAGTCGTAGTACTGCTCGCACAACAGAATGGCCATGTTGCCCCGGTCGGCCAACATGCGAATGACGCGGCCAATGTCTTTGATGATGCTGGGCTGAATGCCCTCGGTGGGCTCGTCCAGCACCAGCAGCTTCGGCGCGGCGGCCAGCGCACGCGCAATGGCGAGTTGCTGCTGTTGCCCGCCCGACAAATCGCCGCCCCGGCGGTGCAGCATGTGCTTCAGCACCGGGAACAGCTCAAACAACTCGGGCGGCACCGGCGTGCTGGCGGGCTTGTGGGCCAGGCCCATGGCCAGGTTTTCCTGCACCGTCAAGCGGGCAAAAATTTC
>CAYFFJ010000103.1:0-6479 GCA_964342395.1 uncultured Hydrogenophaga sp. | reverse complement strand
CGACAAAGGCATTGCCAACTCGATCCTGATCAAGATCAACCAGATCGGCACGCTGACCGAAACCTTTGCCGCCATTGAAATGGCCAAACGCGCCGGTTACACCGCCGTCATCAGCCACCGCTCGGGCGAAACCGAAGACAACACCATCTCCGACATCGCCGTGGGCCTGAACGCCGGCCAGATCAAGACCGGTAGCCTGAGCCGCTCGGACCGCATGGCCAAGTACAACCAGCTGCTGCGCATCGAAGAAGACCTGGGCGACATCGCCTACTACCCCGGCCGCGCCGCGTTTTACAACCTGAAGTGAACATGACCCCCACGGTCGCAGCCCGCCGTGCGGGCCTCCCTGCCCCCCAGGGGGGCCGCGTTTCGCCTTGGGGCGGCCCGGCGGCGAAACCGTTCAGCGGTTGCTGATATGGCCGCACGCCTGGTCTCGCTGTTGCTACTGGCCTTGTTGGGCATGCTGCATGCCCAGCTGTGGCTGGGGCGTGGCAGCGTGCCCAAGGTGGCGCAAATGCGCGAGCAATTGGCCACCGTGCAGGCCCACAACCAGCAGGCCGAGTGGCGCAACCAGCAACTGGTCAACGAAGTGCGCGACCTGCGCGAAGGCCTGGAAATCATCGAAGAAAAAGCACGCATGGAGCTGGGCATGGTCAAGCCCAACGAAATCCTGGTGCAAATCGCACAGGGCGGGCGTTGAACATCGCGGTGCTGGGGGCTGAGTGCACCGGCAAAAGCACGCTGGCGCAAGCCCTGGCTGCGCATCTGCTTGCGCTCCCCCCCACACCCGGCAACCCGGCAAACGAACAGGCACTCTGCGTGCCCGAGCTGCTGCGGCACTGGTGCACCCAGGCAGGCCGCACGCCCCGCATCCACGAACAAATGGGCATTGCGCACGCGCAGGCCCAAGCGCTGGACGCCGCACGCGCCAGGCTGGGCACACATGGCGTGCTGGTGGCAGACACCACCCCGCTGATGACAGCCCTGTACAGCCTGCACTATTTCCAGGATGCATCGCTGCTGCCCTTTGGTTTGGCCCAGCACAAGCGCTTCAGCCACACCCTGGTCACCGCCCTCGATTTGCCCTGGCAAGCCGACGGCTTTTTGCGCGACGGCCCGGTTGCCGCGCAGGCCGTGGACCGCTTGCTGCGCAACACACTGAGCCAAGCGGGGGTGCCCTACCAGGTCATTCATGGCCGGGGCAGTGCGCGTCTGGCCCAGGCGCTGGCGGTGTTGCGCCACACCACAGCGGCGCCCGACTGCGCCGCACACGGCACGCCGTGGCACACCTGCGCCCAGTGCGGCGACGCATGGGCTGAACGGCAACTTTTCAGGCAACTGCTCACCCGCCCACCCGAGCCTTCCTCATGACACCTCAAACACCCGACTTCCGTTCGCCCGATTTCTTGCGCGCCCACGCCAGCCACACCATGGCGTTTTACCTGCCCCGGGCGCTAGACCCGAGTGGGGGCCTGTACCATTTTTTCAAAGACAACGGCGAGGTGTACGACCCCCACACACGCCACCTGGTCAGCAGCACCCGTTTTGTGGTCACCTGCGCCATGGCCCAGCGCCACGCGCCTTGCGACTTGCACCGCCAGGCGCTGGCGCAGGCGTTTGCGTTTCTGACCACCGCTCACCGGCAAACCTCGGCCGGTGGTGGCTACGCCTGGTTGCTGGACTGGCGCGATGGCCGTGCCACCCCCCTGGATGGCACCCACCATGCGTACGGACTGGCTTTTGTCCTGCTGGCCCACGCCCATGCCCACATGGCGGGCTTGCCCGACGCCCACGCGGGCATTGCCGAAACCTTCGATTTGCTGGAACACCGGTTCTGGGAACCTTTGCACGGCCTCTATGCCGATGAGGCCAATGCCCGCTGGGAACTGGCCCCTTACCGGGGGCAAAACGCCAACATGCACCTGTGCGAAGCGCTGCTGGCCGCGTTCGACGCCACCGGTGAAACACGCTACCTGGACCGCGCCGAGCAACTGGCCGACCACATTTGCGTGCGCCAGGCCGCTTTGGCCGGGGGCTTGGTGTGGGAGCACTACCACGCCAACTGGCAGGTGGACTGGGACTACAACCGCCACGACAGCACCAACATCTTCCGGCCCTGGGGGTTTCAACCCGGGCACCTGACCGAATGGGCCAAATTGCTGCTCCTGCTGCATGCACGCCGCCCCCGCGCCGACCTGCTGCCCCTGGCCCAACGCTTTTTTGACACCGCCCTGGCCCAAGCGTGGGACGCCGCGCACGGTGGCCTGTTCTACGGCTTTGGCCCCGACGGCGGCATTTGCGACAGCCACAAATACTTTTGGGTGCAGGCCGAAACCCTGGCGGCAGCGGCCCGCCTGGCCCTGGCACAGCAAGCCGCCGGACACCCGGAGCTGGCGGCGCACAACTGGTCCACCTACGACCGCGTGTGGGCTTACGCCTGGACCCATTTTGTGGACCACACCCACGGGGCGTGGTGGCGCATCCTGCGCGCCGACAACACCAAAATCACCGACGAAAAAAGCCCCGCTGGCAAGGTGGACTACCACACCATGGGGGCCTGTCACGATGTGCTGGACGCCCTGGGCCACGGGGCGCCGCCACTGAAAATTTCAAGCCTTTAAGGCCTATACCGCTTTACTGTATTCAATAGTTTGCTATTGAATACACCCTTTCATTGCAAATGGTCAGTGGCCGGTGCACTGGCGGTGGGTGGCACAAACAGGTGGGCGGCGTCCACCGGGTCGTAGCGGTAATGCGTGCCGCAAAACTCACAGCCCACCTCCACCTGGCCTTGCTCGGCAATGATGGAATCCACCTCGGCCACGCCCAGGCTGCGCAGCATGGCCCCCACACGTTCGCGCGAGCAGGTGCAGGCAAACCGGGGGCCTGTGTCACCGGCCAGGGGTTCGAAGCGGGTGTGAGGCTCTTCCCAGAACAAGCGGCGCAGGATGGTGTCCACGTCCAGCTCCAGCAGCTCTTCGCGTTTCAGGCTGGCGGCCAGAATGGAAATGCGGTTGTAGTCTTCGTTCACGCCAATTTGGTCTTCGTCGGCGCTGCGCACCGCATCGGCGCGGGACTGGCCGGCCAGGTTGTTCTCTCCCTTCACGGGCAGGCGCTGAATCAGCAGCCCGGCGGCCACTTTGTCGTTGGCGGCCAGCACCAGGCGGGTGTCGAGCTGCTCGCTTTGCAGCATGTAGTGCTCGATCACCTCGCTGAGCTTTTCCAGCTTTTCGTGGCGGTCGCCAAACAACGGCACCACGCCCTGGTAGGGCTGCTGGCCGGGCTGGCGGTCTTTGGGGTCGAGCGTGATGGCGCAGCGGCCCTGGTTGTTCACGTTCACCATGTCGCTCAGGCGCACGGTGCCCAGGGCGGCATCGGCCACTTCGCCCACCACGGTGGCCGTGGCGCGCAGGCTGAGGTCGGGTTGCACCTCGGCCACAGCCAGCTTCACCGGGCCATCGCCCATCACTTGCAGGATGAGGGCGCCGTTGAACTTGATGTTGGCCTGCATCAGCGTGGCCGCAGCGGTCATTTCGCCCAGCAGCTCGGTCACGGCGGCGGGGTAGCCCCCGGCTTGTTCGCGGCGGGCCAACATGTCTTGCCAGGCATCGGTCAGGCGCACCAGCATGCCGCGCACGGGCAGGCCGTCGAACAGGAATTTGTGGAGTTCGGACATGGGTGGCTTTCAGGCAATTTTTTTAAGACCGGCACGGAAGTGCTGGGCGTTGGCGATGTAGTGCCGGGCGCTTTGGCGCAGGCCTTCGATCTGCTCGGGCGTGAGCTGGCGCACCACCTTGGCGGGGCTGCCCAAAATCATGGAGCCATCGGGGAATTCTTTGCCCTCGGTCACCAGCGAGCCCGCGCCCACCAGGCAGTTTTTGCCGATGCGTGCGCCGTTCAGCACCACGGCGCCAATGCCAATCAGCGATTCGTCGCCAATGGTGCAGCCGTGCAGCATCACTTTGTGGCCCACCGTCACGTGTTTGCCCAGGGTCAGCGGCTTGCCGCTGTCGCTGTGCAGCACGCTGCCGTCCTGGATGTTGGTGCCCTCGCCCACGGTGATGGGCTCGTTGTCGCCCCGGATGACGGTGGCAAACCACACGCTCACATCGGCAGCCAGGCTCACGTTGCCCACCACGTCGGCGCTGTCGGCCACCCAGGCGCTGGGGTGGACGCTGGGAATTTGCTGGTCAAGTTGGTGAATGCTCATCCCTAGAATTGTAGGGATGAGCACGGTTTTACCCACAGCGTTGTCCCTCCGCCCCCGGGCATTGGCCATTTTGGGCGTGAGCGGTGTGGCCGACAAATGCCGCCTCACCACCGAACTGGCCCAAGCCGCCGCCGCAGGCCGGGTCACGCTCGACACATCCGAAGCGCTGCAATGCCCCACCAACGGGGTGTTTCCCGGCCGCCCCGCCCAGCCAGAACTGATTGCACCGGGCCTGGTGCCCACCCGCTCGCCGTTCACCGTGGAGGGGCGCGCGGCCCTGTTGCACGCCATCTGCCACATCGAGTTCAACGCAGTGAACCTGGCGCTGGACGCGGTGTGGCGCTTCCCCAGCATGCCAGAGGCGTTTTATTGGGACTGGCTGCGCGTGGCGGGTGAAGAGGCCTGCCACTTTGGGCTGTTGCACGACCTGTTGCAGCGGCTGCGCGGCGGAGCAGGCGAGCAATGGTCTTACGGCAGCTTTGCCGCCCACGACGGCCTGTGGGCCATGTGCGAAAAAACCGCCACCGACACCACCGCCCGCATGGCCCTGGTGCCCCGCACGCTGGAGGCCCGCGGCCTGGACGCCACCCCGCTCATACAAGCCAAGCTGCGCAAGGTGGGCACGCCCGATGCCCAGGCCATCTGCGATGCGCTGGACATCATCCTGCGCGACGAAATCGGCCACGTGGCCGTGGGCAACCGCTGGTACGGCTGGCTGTGCCAGCAGCAAGGGCTGGAGCCGGTGGCGCACTACCGCCTGTTGGCCAAACGCCACGCCGCCCCGCGCCTGAAGCCCCCGTTCAACGACGAAGCCCGCCGGCAGGCGGGCTTCAGCGAGGTGGAACTGGCGTGTTTGCTGGCCGAAAGCTGAGGGCCAAGCCCCAATGCAAGGGTGATGGGCAGCGAAGGGCTGTTCGACCCACCGCAGCCCCATGGGCGCCGAGAGTGTGCGCATCCACCGAATGCGCGAGAGCGACCTGGCCGACCACGGCCTGCCCCCGCTGGAGGTGGCCCAACGCGTGCTCGATTTCATCGGTTCGCGCCCGTTGGTGGGCTACTACCTTGAGTTCGACGTGGCCCTGCTCAACCGGCTGGTGCAGCCGCTCATCGGCATTCCCCTGCCAAACGAGCAAATCGAGGTGTCGGGTCTGTACCACGACCACAAACACAAACAAAACCCACACGCCCACATCGACCTGCGCCTGGCCACCCTGATGGCCGACCTGGGCCTGCCCGAGCGCAAAGCCCACAACCCGGTGAACGACGCCACCATGGCGGCGCTGGCGTTTGTGAAACTGCGGGCTTTGCTGGGGCGGTGACGGGCGGGCGGATGAGAGGGGCTAAACCGTCTGGCAGACTGGTTTGAAATGCCAAAATTTGGTAGCTGTGAATGTCCACCCATAAACCGGTAGAGCTTGTTTTTGCTAAAAATTCCTATCCTTGAGCGGACTGGCTTTGGTGGCTGGCGGGTTTCGACCCGTTGCTGTCATACGACTCGCCAGGGTTCCAACGGCAGGTTTCACAAAGACGATATGCTGCCGATCTTGACGTGTGAATACCAAAGGGAGAAAAAATGATAGTGCATAAGCTCAATGCGGCGCAGCTGCGTGATTTCGAGAGTGCTTATGACGTGACTCATGAGGACATTGCTGCACAGGCGCGTGGAGAATTCCTAAATGCGTTTCCGATAACGAGTCTTTCGCACTTGGAACTCGACAATTACGTCATTGGTCATCAACGACCGACGTTTTGTGCGCACGTCGAGGCTAAAACGCGGCCATGGGCAAACATTCAAGGAGCAACGTCCGAAAAGTTCGGCATCTACTTCGGAAAGACAAAAACTGATCCTGAAAAGAAATACCGTTTCACGCGCCGGTTTGGGGATACCCGAGATGATGCATTTCGTTCTGTGAAGACGGCCCTTTTGCAGTTAATTCAACTTGGACAAGCGGCTCAACTGGATTTTTCGGAGATTGACAAAAGCCCGCTGTCGCAGATGTTCAAGGCCAAGATTCTGAGCCTCTACTTTCCGGACAAATTCCTTAACGTCTGTAGCGCAAACCATCTAGGGAACATGTTCAAAACTCTGCATTCAGTCTGAGTGAGGCACGCAAATTGCGTTTGTTTTGGCATGAAGCAACAAGACCTTGGCCTTGATCTGAGCAAGCGGCGCACCCGCAAGATGGAGCTGCTGGAGTTGATGGACAGCGTTGTTGGCGGATTCAAAAGTGAAGTGCAACACCTGCAAACCCCGTAAGGTCAGCAGATG
>CAYFFJ010000102.1:0-6602 GCA_964342395.1 uncultured Hydrogenophaga sp. | reverse complement strand
GCCCTGCTCAACGGCGCCAGCGGCATTGCCGTGGGCCTGGCCACCGAAATTCCCAGCCACAACCTGCGCGAAGTCGCCGACGCCTGTGTGGCCCTCATCAAAAACCCGGCACTCACCGCTGACGAGCTCCTCGCCATCCTGCCCGGCCCCGACTACCCCGGCGGCGGCCAGATCATCAGCAGCGCCACCGACATTGCCGATGCCTACCGCACCGGCCGTGGCAGCCTGAAAGTGCGCGCCCGCTGGAAAATCGAAGACCTGGCCCGTGGCCAGTGGCAACTGGTGGTGACCGAACTGCCCCCCGGCGTCAGCACCCAGCGCGTGCTGGAAGAACTGGAAGAGCTGACCAACCCCAAAGTCAAGGCGGGCAAAAAGGCGCTGACGCAGGAACAAACGCAGCTCAAGGCCAGCATCCTGGCGGTGCTGGACGTGGTGCGCGACGAATCCAGCAAAGACGCACCGGTGCGCCTGGTGCTCGAGCCCAAAAGCAGCCGCACCGAGCAACAAGAACTCATCACCAGCCTGCTGGCCCACACCAGCCTGGAAACCACCGCCCCCATCAACCTCACCCTGGTGGGGCTGGACGGGCGGCCCACGCAAAAGTCACTGCGCCAGATGCTGACCGAGTGGATTGAATTCCGCCAGGGCACCATCACCCGCCGCTCGCAACACCGGCTGACCAAGGTGCTCGACCGCATCCACATCCTGGAAGGGCGGCAGACGGTTCTGCTGAACATCGACGAAGTCATTGCCATCATCCGCCAGAGCGACGAGCCCAAAGCCGCGTTGATCGCCCGCTTCAGCCTGTCAGACCGGCAGGCCGAAGACATTCTGGAAATCCGCCTGCGCCAGCTGGCCCGGCTGGAGGCCATCAAAATCGAACAAGAGCTGGCCAACCTGCGCGAAGAGCAGGCCAAGCTGGAAGACATCCTGGGCAACCCCGGCAGTCTGCGCCGCTTGATGGTGCGTGAAATCGAAGCCGATGCCAAAACCTTTGCCGATGCACGCCGCACACTGATCCAGGCCGAGAAAAAGGCCGTGGTCGAAATCCGCGTGGTAGACGAACCGGTCACCGTGGTCGTCTCGGCCAAAGGCTGGGTGCGTGCCCGCACCGGCCATGGTCACGAAGCGGGCAGTTTCGCCTTCAAAGCCGGCGACGGCCTGTATGGCACCTTCGAGTGCCGCACGGTGGACACGCTGATTGTGTTGGGAAGCCATGGCCGCGTGTACAGCGTGCCCGTGGCCAGCCTGCCCGGTGCCCGGGGCGACGGCCAGCCCATCACCACCCTCATCGACCTGGAGGTCGGCACACAGCCGCTGCACTACTTTGCTGGGGGCCTGCAAGCCACCCTGCTGCTGGCCAGTTCGGGCGGCTACGGCTTCTGGGCCACGGTGGACAACATGCTGTCGCGCAACAAAAGCGGCAAGGCATTCCTCACTCTCGGCGAAGGTGAAACCGTGTGTGTGCCGTCTGTGGTGCAAAACACCGGCCTGGAGCCCGCCACACACGTGTGCTGCGCGTCCACGGGCGGGCGCATCCTCACGTTTGAGTTCAGCGAGCTGCGCCAAAGCCCCAAGGGCGGGCGTGGGCTGATGCTGCTGTCGCTGGAAAACAACGACAGCCTCGCCGGTGCGGCCGCCTACACACGCAGCGTGCGCCTCGAAGGCTTGGGCCGTGGCGGCAAAGAGCGCGACGAAACGCTGGAAATCCGCAGCCTGAACAACGCCCGAGCCCCACGCGGGCGCAAGGGCAAGGCGGCCGATCTGGGGTTCAAACCCGCGAAAGTGACGCGGGTGGTGTGAGCCAGTTCTCGGGCCTCACGCCAGCTCGGCAATCAGCTCAATTTCCACACACGCACCCAGCGGCAACTGGGCCACGCCAAATGCGCTGCGGGCGTGTGCGCCCACTTGCGCGCCAAACACCTGGCCCAGCAATTCGCTGCAACCGTTGGTGACCAGGTGCTGCTCGGTGTAGTCCGCGGTGGAGTTGACCAGGCTCAGCACCTTCACGATGCGCTTGACGCCGTTCAGGTCAGTGCCCGCTGCGGCGCAGGCCGCGGCCAGTGTGCCCATCAGGTCGATGGCCACGGCGCGGGCCGCCCCTTTGGCTTCCTCAGTGCTCATGTTGCGGCCCAGTTGGCCCACCCAGGGTTTGCCGTCTTGCTTGGCAATGTGGCCGCTCAGAAACACCAGCTTGCCCGTCTGAACAAAAGGCACATAGGCAGCGGCGGGAATGGCCACAGGGGGCAGGGCGATGGACAGGGCTTGGAGTTGTTGCAGTGCGTTCATGGTGTTTTTGTGCTGTGGTGCTTTTTGGTATTCAACAGTTCGCTATCAGTAAATCAATTTCTGTGGTGCGTGTGGTCACCAGGGCTTCAAAATCGGCTGCCGACACTGGGCGTGAAAACAGGTAGCCCTGGCCGAAATCGCAGCCCGCCTGGGTCAGCAGGCCGCGTTGTTCCTCGGTTTCGATGCCTTCGGCCACCACCTTCAGGCCCAACTCGTGGGCCATCACGATGGTCGCTTTGCACAGCGCCAAGTCTTTGCTGTGGGCGTGCAGCCCACGCACAAAAGACTGGTCTATTTTCAGGTAATCCAGGTCAAACTGGTGCAGGTAAGACAGCGCCGAATAGCCGGTGCCGAAATCGTCCAGCGAAATCTCGAAGCCCGCCGTGTGCAGGGCGCCGAGTTGCTGGCGCGTGGCGGCTGACGCGTCCATCAGCAGGCCTTCGGTGATTTCCAGCACCAGGCTGCTGCCATCCAGGCCCAGCGTGCCCAGGTGGGCCTGCAGCACGTCAGCTTGCAGCCCCTGGCGCTGGTATTGCAAGGGAGAGGTGTTGATGCTCACCTGAAAACTGGGGTGCAGCGTGCGCCGCCAGTGGGCCACCTGGGCGGCGGCGGTTTCAAACACCCATTGCCCAATTTCGTGAATGCAGCCCGACTCTTCGGCAATGGGAATGAACGTGGCCGGATTGACCACGCCCTGGGTAGGGTGCTGCCAGCGGATGAGGGCTTCCGCCTTGCGGATGGTCCCGGTGCGCATGTCCACCACAGGCTGGTAGGCCAGCCAGAACTGCTGCCCGGCCAGCGCCCCGCGCAGGTCGCGCGCGACACGCGAGCGCGCCAGGGTGGCTTCTTGCATGGCCGCCGTGAAGCGCTCGAACCGGTTGCGTCCCAGGCGTTTGGCCGCGTACATGGCCTGGTCGGCTTGTTTGATGAGGGTTTCGGCATCGGGCGCGTCGTCCGGGAACAACGTGATGCCAATGCTGGCCGACACATAGTCCCACTCCGCCCCCAGGTGAAACGGTTCGCTCATGCGCTGCAGCAGCGTGGCGCACAAGGTGGTGGCGCGCTCAACCACGCCCTTGCCGGCGATCAGCAGCGTGAATTCATCGCCCCCCATGCGCGCCACCATGTCCGTTTCGCGCACGGTGGCGCGCAGGCGCTGGGCAGCCGTTTGCAGCAGGTGGTCGCCCATGTCATGGCCATGGGCATCGTTGATTTCCTTGAACCGGTCCAGGTCGAGAAACATCAGGGCCAGGTGTTCGCCGCTGGCGCGGGCCTGTGTCAGGTGTGTTTCCAGGTGCTCCCGGAACATGCGGCGGTTGGGCAGGCCGGTCAGCGTGTCGTAGTTGGCCTGGTTCCAGATCAGGTCCTCGTGTTGCTTGCGCATGCTGATGTCGCGCGAAATCAGGATGAAGCGCGCCTGGCCTTTGAGCGGGCCTTTTTTGCGTGCCACCGACAACTCGAACCACGCACGCCCCTGGGGCAGGTCCAGTCCAATTTGCCGCCCATAGGAATGGCCATGGGCCTGGGCATCCGCCAGCGCCGCCATCACTTCTGCTGCGGCGTCCGGCGGCAACATGTCGGCCACGGTGCGGCCCAGCAATTGGGTGAGCGGAGCGGCCAGCAAGTCTTGTTGCCCCGTTCGGTAGTCCAGGTAGCGGCCCTCTTCGTCCAGCTCGAACAGCAGGTCAGGAATGGCTTCCAGCGTTGCGGCCTGGTCGCTGTGGGCAAGGTTCAGGGCCTCTTGCTGCGCCAGCAATGACGCCTCGGCGCGTTTGTAGTGCGTCACATCCTGAAAGCTCCACACACGGCCCACGGGCACGCCGTGCAGCAGCTGGGGCAGGGAGTGCCGCACCAGCACCCTGCCGTCTTTCAGCTCGATTTGGTCGCGGGTTTCCTGGTAAGGGTTTTCGTAAGTCTCACGGGTGGTGCGCAAAAAATACTCGGGATCGGCCATGTGGTCGGCCACCGTGGCGCGTATCTGGTCCAGGCTCTGGGTTCGCATGGCGTCTTCCGCCAGGCCCATGGCCAGCAAGAACTGGCGGTTGTAATGCTTGAGTTTGCCGTCATTGCCCACCACCAGCAACGCGTCAGCGGTGGACTCCAGCGTGGCTTGGATCAGTGAGAGCGATTGCGCCAGGTTCTCGTTGGCCTGCCGCAATTGCGCATTGGCCTGTGCCACCTGTGTGCGGGCCAAAGACAGCCGCGCCACATGGGTCCAAAGGGCTGCCGCCGTGACCAGTACCACCAACAAAAGCGCGGTCGTCACGCCCAGCACCACCCGCCGTTCGCTGTGCCAGTCGGCCAGCACGGCACTGATAGGCATACCCGCAGAAATCAAAATACCCGGGTAAAGGGTAGGGCGCGTGGCCAGAAACGAAGCCACGCCCGTGAGCCTTCCGGCACCCGTTCGGGTCATGCCATTGGCGAGACTGGTGTCCAAGGGCGGGCTCAGCATTTGTCCGATCACCGCATCCAGGGCCGGGTGGCTGGCCAACAATTGGCCCGTGTCTCGTTCCAGCGTGACCCACATTTGCTGCATGGGGTCCCCTGGGTCCATCAGGTTGGCCACCAGTTGCAGGTGCACCTCGGCCACCGCTATGGCACGGCGCTCACCGAGCCATAGCACAGGGCGTGCAAAAAAAAGTGAGCGATCGTGGCCCACGCTGTTGGACAAAGGCCCGCTGATGTGCAGCGACGCGTGGGGCTGTGTCAGCACCCGGGTCAAAAAACCGTCAGGCAAGGCCATCCCAAGGTGCTGCGTCGCGGGTTTTGCACTGAACAGCACCTTGCCATCGGCATCCAGCACCGCCACGTCGCGCAACATCAGATTCTGGTTGAGAGAGGCTTTGAGCAGCCGTTGCAAACCCAGCTTGTCAGGTGTGTGGGAGGGCAGTTCGCGCACCCAGTCGGCGGTTTCGGCCAGCAGCATGTCCACACTGACCAAATTGCGGTTGATGGTGCCCTCGGCCACGCTGACCACGCGTTCCACCTGTTCGCGCCCGCCTTGCAACGCCAATTGCTCGCCATGCTTGATCAAACTCAGTGCCACCGACACCAACAGCACCGAAAACACACCCACAGCCACCCCCAGGGTGGCCAGCATGCCGCGCAGCGGGGGAGTGATAGGTAGCCTCATGGGGGATGTGGGAAAAATAGGGTGTTGGGAGGCAATTGAACAGTCGTCGCCAGTTTATCGCCGGATGACAGGTGTGCCGCTTGCCCTGCCATCGGCGGCAGTAAGGGTGCCATCAGTAAAATCAGCGCCAATAGCCCTTCGGGTCCACCCGATGCCTCTTGTTTTACATCAACCCCTGCAGATCGTTATGTCACTGAACAACGTCACCCCCGGCTCCAAAACCCCCGACACATTCAACGTCATCATCGAAATTTCGGCCAATTCCGACCCGGTGAAATACGAAGTCGACAAAGAGTCCGGCGCCCTGTTCGTGGACCGCTTCATGGGCACGGCCATGCACTACCCCTGCAACTACGGCTACATCCCCCAAACCATCAGCGGCGACGGCGACCCCGTGGACGTGCTGGTGCTCACCCCCTTCCCACTGCCCCCCGGCGTGGTGGTGCCTTGCCGCGCCATTGGCATGTTCAAAATGACCGACGAAGGCGGCGAAGACGCCAAGCTGCTGGCCGTGCCCACCCAAAAAATCCTGCCCTTCTACGACCACATCAACACCATGGACGACGTGAACCCCCTGGTGCTGAAAAACATAGCCCACTTCTTCGAGCACTACAAAGACCTGGAGCCTGGCAAGTGGGTCAAGGTCAATGGTTGGGTCGGCATTCCCGAAGCCCACAAAGAAATCACCGACGGCATGGCCGCCTACGCCCAATCCCAAGTTTGAAGCCCTTGGCACACCCCATGGGATGGCCCCAGGGGTGCGCAGGGCAAGGGTGAAAACGTACACTCCCGGGATGAATGCCCTTGTCGATGTCTCCCATTTCCCCCGCGCCGCCAAACCGCTGAACAGCTACCGCAAGTACTGGGCGGCCCGCTTTGGCACGGCCCCGTTCCTGCCCATGAACCGGGCCGAAATGGACAAGCTGGGCTGGGACAGCTGCGACATCGTGCTGGTCACGGGCGACGCCTATGTGGACCACCCCAGCTTTGGCATGGCCGTGATCGGCCGCATGCTGGAAAACCAGGGCTTTCGCGTGGGCATCATTGCCCAGCCCGACTGGCAAAGCGCCGACCCGTTCAGGGTGCTGGGCAAGCCCAACCTGTTCTGGGGCGTCACCGCCGGCAACATGGACAGCATGATCAACCGCTACACGGCTGACCGCAAAATCCGCAGCGA
>CAYFFJ010000101.1:0-6645 GCA_964342395.1 uncultured Hydrogenophaga sp. | reverse complement strand
CATGTTGTAGTGCAGCATGAAGCGGTCTTCGTAATCGCCGCTCAGTGCGTCAATGCGCTGTGCATCGCGCTCGGTGCCCAGCGTGGCAATGACCAGCGCCTGGGTTTCGCCACGCGTGAACAGCGCGGAGCCGTGGGTGCGGGGCAACACGCTGTTGCGAATTTCGATAGCACGCACGGTGCGGGTGTCGCGGCCATCGATGCGGGGTTCGCCGGCCAGAATCTGGCCACGCACGATCTTGGCTTCGATGTCGAACAGCATGCCTTCGACCTTCACACCGTCAAACGCCACGCCCTGCTCTTTCAAACCGGACATGACGGCGGCGTACGCATCGCGGCAGGCCTGGGTGCGGGCTTGCTTGCTGCGGATCTGGTAAGCGGCTTCCAGCTTGGCCTGACCCAGCGCGGCCACCTGGGCAATCAGGGCCTCATCGCGTGCGGGGGCTTGCCAGTTCCACTCCGGCTTGCCCGCATCACGCACCAATTCGTTGATGGCATTGATGGCAATGCGGCTTTGCTCGTGGCCGAACACCACGCCGCCCAGCATGATTTCTTCGCTGAGTTGCTGCGCTTCGGACTCCACCATCAGCACAGCGGCGTCGGTGCCTGCCACCACCAGGTCCATGCTGGACGTGGTGCGCTGGGTTTGGCCAGGGTTCAGCACATATTCGCCGTTGACGTAACCCACACGAGCGGCACCGATGGGGCCGTTGAACGGGATGCCGCTGACCGACAAGGCGGCGCTGGTGGCAATCAGGGCGGCAATGTCAGCGTCCACTTCAGGGTTCAGCGACAGGGTGTGCACCACCACCTGCACTTCGTTGAAGAAGCCTTCAGGGAACAGGGGGCGGATGGGGCGATCGATCAGGCGGCTGGTCAGTGTTTCGAACTCGCTGGGGCGGCCTTCGCGCTTGAAGAAACTGCCAGGGATCTTGCCTGCGGCGTAGGCTTTTTCGAGGTAATCGACGGTCAGGGGGAAAAAGTCCTGGCCGGCTTTGGCTTCGTTCTTGGCCACAACCGTGGCCAGCACCACGGTGCCGTCCATGTCGAGGACCACTGCACCACCAGACTGGCGGGCGATTTCACCGGTTTCCATGCGAACCGTGTGCTGGCCCCATTGGAACGATTTGGTGACTTTGTTGAACATGCTCATGCGTAACTCCTGTGGGTGTTTAAAAAACCTGGAGACTTACCTCAGAACACGATGCCATTCCAGCCGCGCTCAAGCCACTTGAACACGCCTGGAATGACACAGCTTCGCTCTGAAAGATGCCTCTCCATGTGAGATGCCAGAAAGCCTGGCATCGGGTTGGGGCCGAAATTTCAGCCCCTTCAAAGCGCAAAACGCCTGAGCTAGGTGTCTAACTCAGGCGTTTCACTGGTCAATCTGTCGATTACTTGCGCAGACCCAACTTGGCAATCAGGGCCACGTAGCGGTCTGCATCTTTGGACTTGAGGTAGTCCAGCAGCTTGCGGCGGCGGCTGACCATGCGCAACAGGCCACGGCGACCGTGGTGGTCTTTGGCATGGGTTTTGAAGTGAGGGGTCAGTTCGTTGATGCGAGCGGTCAGCAGCGCCACTTGAACTTCTGGGCTGCCGGTGTCGCCAGCGGCACGTGCATTGGAGGCGACGACGTCAGCCTTGATGGATTTTGCGATCATGATTTGCCTTAAAAACATGCGTCCCAGCGCAGCAACCGCCCTACGCACACATGCCCCTTGATGGCAAGCTGCGACGGGAATCGGGCCACACTGGGCGTGAAACTGCTCGCCAAATTGGCAAACAGCCCGCGATTATAGCCGTCAACCCGCCACGGCTCCATCTCTCAGGGGCGCGCCATGTGGCAGCTGTGCGGGCGCTCGGCCGCTCCCGGTGACACGGAGCGAATCACCCGAAAGCCATACCCTGACCCCTCCACATCAAAACGCGCGCCCGGCTGCCCGGCCTTGTCCATGACAGCCACGACCAATGGCTGCTGGAACTGGTGATCGGCGGCGCGCATGCGGCCTGCTTGCCCGGCAATGCGCACCTGGGTGTTCTCCAGCGCCCGAGCCAAGGCCACCACATCCAGCGTGGCGGCCTTGGGGGCGCTGCCCACCTGTGCCAGGCGGGTGGCCTGCTGGGCACCACTGGCCTCAAGCGCCTGGGCCAGCGCCTCCACCATCAGTTGCATGCGCACGTGCACGTAGTCGTCTTCGGGTTTGGGGAAGCGTTGGCGAAAGCTTTGGTAGAAGGCGGCCGACTCGGCCCCTTCCACATTGGGGAACCACTCGGCCACCGCCACCACCTTGCCCAAGCCGGCGTCACCGATGGCCGCAGGTGCGCCCAGCGCATTGCCATAGAAGGTGTAGAACTTGCCGTCAAAGCCCACTTCGCGCGCGGCTTTCACCAGCAGCGTGAGGTCGTTACCCCAGTTGCCTGTCAACACGGCCTGGGCACCACTGGCTTTGATTTTGGCGGCGTATGGCAAAAAGTCTTTCACCCGCGCCATGGGGTGAAGCTCCTCCCCGACGATGCGCACGTCAGGTCGCTGCTCGGTGAGCTGTTTTTTGGCTTCGCGCAGCACTGCCTGCCCAAAACTGTAGTCTTGGCCGATCAGGTACACGCTGCCCAGCGCCTTGTCGTCTTTGATGACGCTCATCAGTGCCGTCATGCGCATGTCGGCGTGGGCGTCGAAGCGGAAATGCCAGAAGCTGCATTTCTCGTTCGTCAATTCGGGCAACACCGCCGAGTAGTTCAGGAACAGTGCCTGGCGGGCCGGGTCGCGCTCGTTGTGCTTGTTGATGGCGTCGATCAGTGCTGCCGCAGGTGCCGACGAATTGCCCTGCATCACCACCTGTATGCCGCTGTCAATGGCCGCACGCAAGCCTGACAGCGCCTCTTCGGTTTGGCCCTTGCTGTCAAACCGCTCCAGCGCCAGCAAACGCTTGCCTGTGGGCAGCGCAACGCCGCCACGGGCGTTGACCCGTTCGACCGCCCACACCAGGTTGCGGAACACGGCTTCGCCCGTGTTGGCAAATGGGCCAGACAACCCCTCGATCATGGCCACCCGGACGGGGGGCAACGCGGGGGCGGCGGTTTGTGCCGCTGCGGGGACGGACAGCCACACAGCGGCACCGACCACGCAGGCCAAACCGCCACAGCGGGCAACAGACAAAGTGGGGAACATGGGCTTCCTCTGAAGTCAGACACGGAACAGGCGCCTTGGACACCTGGGAACAGCATGCGGGATGGCAGGGCCGAGGTGAGGCGGATTATGTTGCCTGCGCGACTGCGGCCAATTCGGCCAAGGGCCAGCGCGGCTTCACGTCAAAGCTGTGCGCCGGGGGGCCGGGTTGCCACAACCCGGCCTGCACCCGCATGGCGGCGGCCATGGCGATCATGGCCCCGTTGTCGGTGCACAGGTGCAGCTCGGGGTAGTGCACACGCACGCGCTGGCGGGCGCACGCCGCGTTCAGTTCGGTGCGCAGGGCTTTGTTGGCCCCCACACCGCCGGCCACCACCAGGCGGTTCAGCCCGGTCTGGCGCAACGCGGCCAGGGCTTTTTTCACCAGCACTTCGACGATGGCGGCCTGGGTGGACGCGGCCACATCGGCACGGTCTTGGGGCGCCAGCGCTTGGATCGCATGGGCAGCCAAAGGGCCCGATAAATCCGCGCCTACCAGTTTTTTCACCTGGGTCAACACCGCCGTTTTGAGCCCGGCGAATGAAAAATCGAGATCGCCGCTGTGCAACAGCGGCCGGGGCAAGCGGTAGGCCTGCGGGTCGCCCTGCTCGGCCAAGCGTGACAAGCCGGGCCCGCCGGGATAGGGCAAGCCCAGCAGCTTGGCTGATTTGTCAAAGGCTTCGCCGGCCGCGTCGTCGATGGTTTCGCCCAGCAGGGTGTAGCGGCCCACACCATCCACCCGCATCAATTGCGTGTGGCCACCCGACACCAGCAGCGCCACAAACGGGAATTCGGGCGGATCTTCACTCAGGAAAGGGGACAACAAATGCCCTTCCAGGTGGTGAATACCCAGCACGGGCTTTTGCAGCGCCGCGCCCAGCGCCACCGCCACGCCCGCGCCGACCAACAAGGCACCGGCCAAGCCAGGGCCACGGGTGTAGGCCACGAGGTCCACATCGGCCAACGTGCGACCTGCCCCGGCCAGCGCTTCGTCCGTCAGGGGCAAGACGCGGCGAATGTGGTCACGGCTGGCCAGTTCGGGCACCACACCGCCATAGGCCTGGTGCAGGCTGATCTGGCTGTGCAGCGCGTGGGCACACAAACGTGGCGTGGTCGCAGGGGTGCCAGGGGCGACAGGCTGGGTTTGCACCAGCGCCACGCCGGTTTCGTCGCAAGACGACTCAATGCCAAGAATCAACATGGCGGCGAGTTTAAAGGGCCACCGGCCTGGCGCAGGGGGTGGAACAGTTGTTGCTCTGCCCAGCCCATGAACACCGGCCTCTCTTTTTTGATGGCAGCCAAGCGCTGCGAAATGGCCGAACTGGCCCAGTTGGCCCGCACCAGCGAACTGGTCAACGCCACCGGACGACTGGTGCACGCGCTGCAACGTGAGCGTGGCTTGTCCAACCTGACCTTGGCCAGCACCAGCCCGCCCCAAACCCCCGCCTTGCAAACCGCATTGCAAAACCAAATGGCAGAAAACCTGGCCCTGGAACAAGATTTGCGGGCCTGCTTCAACCAGTTGGACACAGAATGCCTTCAGAGCGGGCACGGCGCACGCTTGTTCAGTCGCATTGCTTACGTGCTTCACGGCCTGGATGCCTTGCCCAGGCTGCGGGAACACGTTTGCGAGCGCCGCTGGACCGCGCAACGTGCCACGGCAGCCTACGTGAAACTGGTGGCGGGGTTGCTGGCGGTGGTGTTCGAAGCAGCTGACAGCGCATCAGACCCCGAGGTGTCGCGCACCCTGGTGGCACTGTTCAACCTGATGCAGGGCAAAGAGTTGGCGGGCCAAGAGAGGGCCACAGGCTCAGCCCTGCTGGTGGCAGGCACGGCCAGCAGCGCTGGTCAACAACACTTGCTGCACCTGATTGACTCGCAGGAGCGTTGCCTGCAAGTGTTCAATGACTTTGTCCCCACTGCCGTGCGCGACATGGCCCACACCCAGGCCAATCAACCCGCGCACGCCCACAACCTGGCCGAACTGGAGCGGCTGCGCCGCATTGTGTGCACCGCCAGCGAAGGCAACCCCCTGGACAGCACCCTGAGCCCCACCTGGTTTGAATGCTGCACCCGCCGCATGGACGGCATGCGAGCCGTGGAAGAACAGCTGGCCCACGACCTGGTGGCCCTGTGTGAAGCCCAAATGGCGGCAGCCCAACGCGAACTCCAAACCTGGGAAACCTTGCAAGCCGACCCCCAAGCCCTCCCCAATCCAGCGGCCCACCCCCAAGGCGATTTTTTCGAATCAACGCTCAGCCCCCATTTCCATGCATTGGGCCCCCGATCGCACGCAGTGACCCAAACCGGCCTGCCCCCCTCTGAAAGCGGGCAGGCGCCGCAGGTGGGGCGCTCGGTGCTGGACCTGGTGCACGAACAGTCCCAACGCCTGCACGCCATGGCCGCCGAGCTGGACACGGTGCGCGCCAGCCTGAATGAGCGCAAGGTCATCGAAAGGGCCAAAGGCCTGTTGATGGCCCACCGCCAACTGGGCGAAGACGAAGCGCACAAACTCCTGCGCCAAACCGCCATGGCGCAAAACCGCCGCCTGGTGGATGTGGCCGAGGCCCTGTTGTCCATGGCCAGCGTGCTGCCTTCCGCCCCGCCCCGCTGACACCACCCGCACCATTTGCGACGGGCGCACAGGCGCCATGCGCCAGCACGGTGCAATGCGCACCCCCCGGGTGCACCCGGGATAACCCTGGTCCCGAAAGTCCCACCGCCCCTGCACCCCAGGGCCACGGGGTGTTTTTGAAACCTGGCACGGTTGCTGCTTTAAACAAACCAAGGTTCGGGCCAACGGCGGTTTGAACCCAAGGTCTTCCCAGACACACGGACAACGGCGTCTATCTCTCGCCTGCAGTGCAGGTCCCGAGGTGGGTGCCGTTTTTTTTTAGCGTTTTTTTCAGGAGTTGCCCCATGACACAGCCCAACACCCCCGAAAACACGGTCGTTGCGACCACCCCCGCCTTGCCCGCGCGCCGTGAACTCATCAAGAAAAGCGCGGCCCTCGGCGGCGCGGCGTTTTTCTCCACCCTGGGCCACAGCGGCGTGTGGGCGGCCGGCTCCGACGCACCTGAAAAGAAAGAAGTCAAGATTGGCTTCATTCCCCTCACCGACTGCGCCAGCGTGGTCATGGCCAGCGTACTGGGCATTGACCAGAAATACGGCGTCAAGATCATCCCCACCAAAGAAGCCAGCTGGCCCGGCGTGCGAGACAAACTGGTCAACGGTGAACTGGACTTTGCCCACGTGTTGTACGGCCTGGTGTACGGCGTGCACCTGGGTGCAGGTGGCCCCAAGAAAGACATGGCCGTGCTGATGAACCTGAACCACAACGGCCAGGCCATCACCCTCAGCAAAAAACTGGCCGACAAAGGTGCCGTGGACGGCGCGGGCCTGGCCAAGCTGATGGCCGCAGAAAAGCGTGAATACACCTTCGCCCAGACCTTCCCCACCGGCACCCACGCCATGTGGCTA
>CAYFFJ010000100.1:0-6788 GCA_964342395.1 uncultured Hydrogenophaga sp. | reverse complement strand
TCTCGTCCATGTAGTCGGACAGGCCGCTGGCCATGTCTTGCACGATTTTGAAGCCATACACCATGGCGGCGGTGCACACCTGCACGTTGCCTGCGCCCAGGGCGATGAAGTCCAGCGCATCGCGCCAGGTGCCCACGCCGCCAATGCCGCTGATGGGCAGGCCGGCGGTGGCCGGGTCGCGGGCGATTTCGGCCACCATGTTCAGCGCAATGGGCTTGACCGCCGGGCCGCAGTAGCCACCGTGGCTGCCCTTGCCGCCCGTGCTGGGCACCATGGTCAGGCTGTACGGGTCCACGCCCACGATGCTGTTGATGGTGTTGATCAGGCTGACCGCATCGGCCCCGCCCGCCTTGGCGGCGCGCGCCGGGAAGCGCACGTCGGTGATGTTGGGCGTGAGCTTCACAATGACCGGCAGGCGGCTGTACTGCTTGCACCACGCGGTGACCATCTGGATGTACTCGGGCACCTGGCCCACGGCGGCGCCCATGCCGCGCTCGCTCATGCCGTGGGGGCAGCCGAAGTTCAGCTCGATGCCGTCGCAGCCGGTGTCTTCCACGCGGGGCAAGATGGCTTTCCAGGCGTCCTCGTTGCAGGGCACCATGAGGGAGACCACCAGCGCGCGGTCGGGCCACAGGCGTTTGACCTCGGCAATTTCGCGCAGGTTCAGCGCCAGGTCGCGGTCGGTGATGAGCTCGATGTTGTTGAAACCCAGCAGCCGCCGGTCGTGGCTCAGCAGCGCGCCGTAGCGGGGGCCGTGCACGTTGACCACGGGCGGCCCGGCCTCGCCCAGGGTTTTCCAGACCACGCCGCCCCAGCCCGCCTCGAAGGCGCGGTTGACGTTGTAGGCCTTGTCGGTGGGCGGCGCTGACGCCAGCCAAAAGGGGTTGGGGCTGGTGATGCCTGCGAAGGTGGTGCTGAGATCGGCCATGGAGTTGGCTCCTAATAGAGTAGCTATGAATGCTTATCAGACAAGCGCTAGAGGCAAAAAAAGCTTGAAATTCAAAGGAAAGAAGTTCAAGTGGACCGGTGTCAGGCGCTGAGCGCCTGGTGCATGGCCAGGGCCGCCTGCTTGCCGTGGGCCACGGCCTCTACCGTCAGGTCCAGCCCCCCGGCACGGCAGTCGCCACCCGCCCACACGCCGGACAGGCTGGTTTGGCCAGTGGCATCCGCTGCAATGCGGCCATCGGCCAGCGCCAACCCGGTGTCGGCCAGCCAGGCGTTGCCCAGGGTTTGGCCAATGGCTTTGAGCACCGTGTCGGCGGGCAGGTCCACCGCCTCGCCTGTGGAGGCGAGCTTGCCGCCCACCATGGCCTGGTGCGCAAAACGGACGGCGCTGACCTGTCCGTCAGTGCCCGTCAGTTCGACCGGGGCCAGCCAGTGCCGGATGACCACGCCGTGCTTCAGTGCCCAGGCCTGCTCGTCTTTCGAGGCCGACATGCTGGCCTGCCCGCGCCGGTACACCAGCGTGACCGACTCGGCCCCCAGCAGCTTGCTTTGCACGGCGGCGTCCACGGCGGTCATGCCGCCACCGATCACCACCACGTGGCGGCCCACGGGCACGGTGGCTTTGTCTGCCGCCTGGCTGAATGCTTGGCGCAAGGTGGCGATGAAGGCCACCGCGTCTTGCACACCGCCCAGGTCTTCGCCGGGCACGCCAAGGCGGTGGGTGTCGGCCAGGCCCACACCCAGAAACACGGCATCGAAGTCGCGCCGCAGCGTGGCCAGCTGGTCGGCAGTGTCCAGCACCCAGCCGGTTTGCAGGGTGATGCCGCCGATGTCCAGCAGCCACTGCACCTCGCGCTGGGCAAAGCCGTCGGCGGTTTTGTAGGTGGCCAGGCCGTATTCGTTCAGGCCACCGGGCTTGGCGTGTGCGTCAAACACGGTCACGCCGTGCCCGTGGCGGGCCAGCGTGTGGGCGCAGGCCAGGCCCGCCGGGCCCGCGCCTACCACCGCCACCCGTTTGCCCGTGGGCGCGGCGCGGGCGAACACCTGGGGGCGGTCGCTGGCCATCAGCGCGTCGGTGGCGTGGCGCTGCAAGCGGCCAATGGCCACGGGCACGCCGGTCTGGGTGGTGCGCACACACACCTTTTCGCACAGGTCTTCGGTGGGGCACACGCGGGCGCACATCCCGCCCAGCGGGTTGGCCTCCAGAATCCGCCGCGCCGCGCCGCGCAGGTTGCCGTCGGCAATGCGGCGGATGAACGACGGGATGTCAATGGCCGTGGGGCAGGCGCTGGCACAGGGGGCGTCGAAGCAATACAGGCAGCGCTCGGCTTCCAGCAGCGCCTCAGACGGCGTCATGGGAGGCGTGGCCGCCTGGGCAAAGCGGGTGGCGCAGGCATCGGCGTGGGGCCGACCGGGATGGACATCGGGCAAGGGTGGGGTGGACACGCGGGCGGCTCCTGTGGTCTGGGCAATGAAGTTGACCGTTTGGTCAGCTTTGAATCCAGATTAGCAACAGGCGTGCCAAAAGAAAAGGGGGCTGAACCCAGGTTCAGCCCCCTTTTGAGGGTCAGCGCCAGCCCCGGTGCGAGGCTTGGCATGGGCGCGGTGCGCCGCCGGTGTGCGCTGGCGCGCTCAAATGGGGCACGTCCCGTTGTCGGTGATGGTGATGGTGGCGGACGCACTGGCCCCGCTGGCGTCGATGCCGGTGATGGTCACGTCGGTGTCGGCGTCCACGCATGGCGACAAGGGCGAGGTGGTGTCGCCGAGGGTGTGCACCGTCGCCGTGTTCCTAAGGAAGACCGTCAGCGCAAGCAAGTGCGGATGGCTGGTGAACAGAGAAAGGGGGAGCCTTGCGTTGACAAACACCAAGGGAATTTGGGTTTGAAGGGCCTGCCCGCTCACGTCGCGCGACAGTCGCTCGGAGATGGTGACTTTGCTGGGCGACACCGCCATGCCTGACAGCGCAGCGGTCGCGGTGATGTCCAGATTCACCGAATTGTCTTCCGCGTCCAGCACCGAAATTCGCATGGGTGCGCCCGCCGAGAGGAAGGTGATTTGCAGCGTTTCGCTGCTGATGACGGTGGCCTTGCCCACTTGGGTGGTGGCGGTGTTGACCGCGCGGTATGGGGGCAGCCCGCCCGCAATGCCCACGGTGGTGGTGGTGCCCACCATGCCGGTGACGGCGGTGCTGGTCAGGGCCAAGGGGGCGCTGGTGGTGAGCAGGTGCACCGTTTGCGTGAGTGTCTGGCCCGTGTTGTCGGTGATGGTGAGGGTGGTGCTGCCGCTCACCCCAGCATCGAGAATGAGTGCGCTGCCACGCACGGTGGTGGCCACCGCTGCGGGGTTGGACGACGCGGCGCTGTAAGGGCCTGTGCCGCCCCTCAGCGTGAACGTCCGGCTGGTGTTGGGCCGCAAGGTCAGGTTGAAAGGCATGTTGCTGAACAGCGCCAGTCCCGCAGTGGAGGGAAGCGGCGCGGCCACCGTGACCACAGCGGTTTGGGTGACGCCTTTGCTGTCGATCACCCGCAGTTCAGCGTTCACACCTTCTGACACGCCAGTCACCGTGACGGCATTGCCACTGACGGTGGCCGTGGCAATGGTGGGTTTGGCGGCCACCACCGTGAACGGCGGGGTGCCCCCGGTGATGGTCACGGCCCCTGTGGACCCCGGTGACACGGCCAGCTCGCGCGGGCTGAGGGTGAAGCTGCCCAGCGATGGGCTGTTGGACACGTTCACGGCCAGGGTGACCTTGGCGTTTTTGGCGTCGGTCACCGTCACGGTGACTGGGGAGGTGTCGCCGCGCACGGCGGCCACACTCAGGGTGCTGTCGCTGACAGAGGCCAGCGCAATGGCCGTGTTGTTGCTGGCAGCGGTGTAGGGGCGCGTGCCGCCGGTCACTTCCACCCGGCCCAGTTCGGTGGGCACCAGTGTGAGACTGGATGTTCCCCCACTCAAAGCCAGCGCCACGGCTTGGCCGCTGCTGTCGGTGCTGGTGTTGTTTGTGGTGCTGGCCGATGTGACCTGACTGCCTCCGCCGCAAGCGATAAGGCTGAGGGACAGGCCCAAGGTGACCAGCGTGTGTCGGAATTTCATGGTGCAGCGTGCCTCTGGGCGGTTCAAAGTGGTACTGCAACATCATGCCTCAAGCCCGTTGCGGCACACCGGCGGCCCGGCTCAGCAGCAGCTGGGAAAACGGCACACCGTGTCTTCTCGCACACCCGCGCTGGGCCAGCGTTGCGCGATGGCCTTGCGCTGGGGGGTGAAGCGCACGGCGTCGGGGGTGGCCACCGCTCAGGCCGTGGCCTGCAGCGTGTCGCCCAGGGCGCTGACCAGGCTGTCAATTTGCGCCGGGGTGCTGATGAAGGGCGGGGCCAGCTGGATGGTGTCGCCGCCGTAGCGCACGTAGTAGCCCTTGGCCAGCATGGTCATGGCGATGTCGTAGGGGCGTTTGGCAGGTTCGCCCGGCATTGGGGCAATGGAAAAGCCCGCAGCCAGCCCGAAGTTGCGGATGTCCAGCACGTGTTTGGCCCCTTTCAAGCCGTGCACGGCGGTTTCGAAACGGGGGCTAAGCTCACGCACGCGCTGCGGCGCGTTGTCTTGCGCCAGCAGTTGCAGGGACGCAAGGCCGGCGGCGCAGGCCACGGGGTGTGCGCTGTAGGTGTAGCCGTGAGGGAATTCCAGCAGGTATTCAGGGCCGCCAGCGGCCATGAAAGTGTCGTAAATGTCTTGCTTCACCACCACGCCGCCCAGGGGCTGGGTGCCGTTGGTCACTTGTTTGGCAAAGTTCAGGATGTCGGGCGTCACGCCAAACGCCTCGGCCCCGGTCCAGGCACCGCTGCGGCCAAAGCCGGAAATGACCTCGTCAAAAATCAGCAGGATGTGGTGGGCCGTGCAAATCTCGCGCAGGCGCTGCAAGTAGCCCAGAGGGGGAATGACCACCCCGGCCGAACCGGCAAACGGCTCCACGATCACCGCCGCGATGTTGCTGGCGTCGTGCAGGTTGATGAGGTCCAGCAGTTCATCGGCCAGGGCCGCGCCCTTGTAACCGCTGGCCTGTCCTTCGGCAGGTGGCATGCCTTTGAAAAACGAGCCCGCAGGCGGCTGTGTGTGGGGCAGGTGGTCGGCCTCCACCCCCTGGCCAAACAGCTTGCGGTTGCCCACGATGCCGCCCACTGAAATGCCGCCAAAGTTCACGCCGTGGTAGCCCTTGACCCGGCCCACCAGCCGCGTCTTGCTGGCTTGGCCCCTGGCGCGCCAATAGGCGCGTGCCATTTTCAAAGACGTGTCGGCCGACTCCGAGCCCGACCCTGTGAAAAACACCCGGTTCAGCCCCGCAGGCATGCGCTCGACGATGGCGTTGGCCAGCTCGAACGACAGCGGGTGCCCAAACTGGAACGCGGGCGAATAGTCCAGCGTGCCCATTTGCTGCGCCACCGCGCGGGTGATTTCGTCACGCCCATGGCCCAAACCCGTGCACCACAGGCCCGAGAGGCCGTCAAACACCTGTTTGCCGTGCATGTCGGTGTAGTAGGCACCCTTGGCGCTCACCATCAGGCGGGGGTTGGCCTTGAACTCGCGGTTGCCGGTGTAGGGCATCCAGTGCGCGGCCAGCCAGTCGGCGTGGGTGCGGGGCGGGGTGGCTGGGGTGGCGGTGGGCAAATGGGGGCTGTCGGTCATGTCCATGCAGGCTCCTGCGGCAAAGGGGTGGGCAAGGTCGGCATTGTGTGAGCCAGGTTTGCATGCAGTAAAGTGAAACTTATGAAGATTCGCTTGCCTATATCTGCAACTTTCTGGCCGACTTGGCCTCGACCATGACCCGGCAAAAACGCCGCGCCGTGCTGGGCCAGGTCAGCGATGCCGACATCCGCCTGTTGCGCGTGTTCCAAGTGGTGGCCGACTGTGGCGGCATGACCGCCGCCGAGCTGGAGCTGAACATCAGCACCAGCACCATCAGCCGCCACGTGAAAGACCTGGAAACCCGCCTGGGCCTCACCCTGTGCCGCCGGGGGCGGGGCGGTTTTGCCCTCACCCCCGAGGGCGAGCGCATCCACGCCGAAACGCGCCAGCTGCTGGCCGCCACGCAAAGCTTTCGCGCCAGCGTGGATGAGTTGCACCAGCGCCTGGGCGGCGCCGTTCATGTGGCCGTGTTCGACAAAACCGCCAGCAACCCCCAGGCGCACATCGCCCAGGCCGTGGCGCTGTTCCGCCGCCAGGCCCCCGACGTGGTGTTGAACCTGCACGTGGCCACCATCCAGGCCATCGAGCGCGGGGTGATGGAAGGGGCCTACCAGCTGGGCATCATTCCCGAGCACCGCCGCAGCGACAGCCTGGCCTACGACGCGTTGTTCGGTGAAAGCATGTTGCTGTATTGCGCCCAGGGCCACCCCTTGTTTGGGGCGCCCACCGCTCGGCTGACCTGGGCCGACGTGCGCCAGCACGCTTTCGCGGGGCTGGGTTACCACTCGCCCAACATGGAGGTCTGCCACCGCGAGCGCTTGCAGCGCAGCGCCACCGCGTTCGACCAGGAATCGGTGGCCACCTTCATTCTCAGCGGCGACTTTTTGGGCTTTTTGCCCGACCACTACGCCCAGGGCTTTGTGCAGGCAGGGCTGATGCAGGCCGTGTCGCCCCTCAAGTTTGCCTACCAGTGCCACTTCTCGGCCATCGCCCGCCGTTCACCCGAGCCCTCACGGGCCACGCGCATTTTTCAACAATGCCTGCTGCAGGCGCACGCCCCGCTCACGGCCGGGCCAGTGGGAGGTTAAACTCCCGCTCTGCACCAAGCAGCACGCGGCTGTAGCTCAGTGGATAGAGTATTGGCCTCCGAAGCCAAGGGTCGTGGG
>CAYFFJ010000099.1:0-7184 GCA_964342395.1 uncultured Hydrogenophaga sp. | reverse complement strand
CAGGCGGTTGCACAGGCGCTCGGCCTCGTCCATGAAGTGGGTGGTCAGCAAAATGCTTTTGCCTTGTTGCAGCAGGCGTTGCAGGCGTTCCCACATCAGGTGGCGGGCCTGCGGGTCCAGGCCGGTGGTGGGCTCGTCGAGCAACAGCAGGGCAGGGTCATTGACCAATGCCCTGGCCAGCGAGAGCCGGCGCTTCATGCCGCCTGACAGCTCGCCCGGTTTGGCGTCGGCCTTGTGGCTGAGGGCGGCGAATTCCAGCAGTTGCGGTATGCGCTCGGTCAGCACGGCTTCTTTCAGGCCGAAGTAGCGGCCATACACGCGCAGGTTTTCGGCGCAGGAAAAGTCGGGGTCCAGCGTGTCGAACTGGCTCACCACGCCCAGCCGGGCTTTGATGGCCAGCGCGTCTTGCGGCATGGCCCACCACCGAGGGGCCGGGGCGGCGGGGTCGCAAAACCCGACCGAGCCTTGCGTGGGCACGGCCAGCCCCAGGCACATGCGGATGGTGGTGGTTTTACCCGCGCCGTTGGGGCCGATGACCCCCAGGCACTCGCCGGGTGCCATGTCAAACGACACGCCGTTGACCACCGTGGTGTCGCCGTAGCGTTTGTGCAGGTTGTCAGCGCGAAACAGTGAAAGGTGGGTGGGCATGGCTTGGCATCGGGGGCTGCGGTGCGCCATTGTGATGTTGAAACGGCCAACCCCTAGAATCGCCGCGCCACGCCCCGCCCGGGTCCGTGGCTGCACCAAGGAGAGCGATTTGTCCGACTTCTGGGCCGTGGCCCCCCAGTACCTGCTGCCCAAACAGGCCCTCACCCAACTCGCCGGTGCGTTTGCCCGTTCAGAGGCCGGTGGGTTGACCACCTGGGTCATCCGCAAGTTTGTGGCGCGCTACCACGTCAACATGGCCGAGGCTGCCAACCCCGACCCCGCCAGCTACGCCAGTTTCAACGCGTTTTTCACCCGCCCGCTCAAACCCGGCGCCCGGCCCCTGGCCGATGCGCCATGGGTGTGCCCGGTGGACGGTGCCATCAGCCAGCTGGGGCCCATTTCGGGCGATCAGATTTTTCAGGCCAAGGGCCACCGGTATTCCACCCAGGCCTTGCTGGCTGGCAGCGCCGACGAAGCGGCGCGCTACGCCGACGGCCATTTCACCACCATCTACCTCAGCCCGCGCGACTACCACCGCATCCACATGCCGTGCGATGGCACGCTGCGGCGCATGGTGTACGTGCCGGGCGAGCTGTTCTCCGTCAACCCCGCCACGGCGCGGGGCGTGCCGGGGCTGTTTGCCCGCAACGAACGCGTGGTGTGCCACTTTGACACGCCCCACGGTCCCATGGCCCTGGTGCTGGTGGGCGCCACCATCGTGGCTAGCATGGCCACCCCCTGGCATGGGGTGGTGAACCCGCCGCGCAGCGCCAGTGTGCGCACCTGGGACTATGCGCCAGGTGAGGTGGTGCTGCGCCAGGGTGACGAAATGGGCCGTTTTTTGCTGGGCTCTACCGTGGTGTTGCTGTGGCCCTCAGCCACGCTGGACTTTGTGCCGGGCTGGGCGCCCGGCGGTGCGGTGCGCCTGGGCGAGGCCATGGCCGAGGCCCCGCCTGCCGCAGCCGCTCACTGAAACGCCACCTCGGCAAAGCTGCGCAGCTTGCGGCTGTGCAGTTGCTCAAAGCCGCGCTGGCGCAACAGCTCCACCGCGCGGATGCCAATGCGCAGGTGCTGGTCCACCCGCTCGCGGTAAAAGTGGTTGGCCATGCCCGGCAGCTTGATTTCGCCGTGCAGGGGCTTGTCGCTCACACACAGCAAGGTGCCGTAGGGCACGCGGAAGCGGAAACCGTTGGCGGCAATGGTGGCGCTTTCCATGTCCAGCCCCACGGCGCGGCTCTGGCTCAGGCGGCGCTGGGGCGTGGTGGCCACGTTGTGGGTGGGCAGCAGTTCCCAGTTGCGGTTGTCGGTGCTGGCCACGGTGCCGGTGCGCATGATGCTTTTCAGCTCGCTGGGCGCCAGGCCGCTCACGTCGGCCACGGCGGTTTCCAGCGCTTGCTGGATTTCGGCCAGCGCGGGAATGGGCACCCACCGCGGCAGCTCTTCGTCCAGCACATGGTCTTCGCGCACGTAGGCGTGGGCCAGCACGTAGTCGCCCAGCTGCTGGCTGTTGCGCAGCCCGGCGCAGTGGCCCAGCATCAGCCAGGCGTGGGGGCGCAGCACGGCCACATGGTCGGTGATGGTTTTGGCGTTGCTCGGGCCCACGCCGATGTTCACCAGCGTGATGCCGCTGTGGTCGGCCCGCAGCAGGTGGTAGGCGGGCATTTGCGGCAGGCGGGGCGGGGCTGCACCCAGCGCATCCACCGCTTCAGGGCCTGAGCCCACGCGGCGCGTGACCACGTTGCCGGGCTCGACAAAGGCGGTGTATTCGCTGTCGGGTTTGGCCATTTCGGCGTGGCCCAGCTTGATGAACTCGTCGATGTAAAACTGGTAGTTGGTGAACAGCACGAAGTTCTGAAACCACTCGGGCGCGGTGCCGCTGTAGTGGCGCAGGCGCTGCAGCGAGTAGTCCACCCGGGGGGCGGTGAACAGGGCCAGGGGCTGGGGCTCGCCGGGGCCGGGTTCGTGGGTGCCGTTGGCAATGCCGTCGTCCATCACGCCCAGGTCGGGCAGGTCGAACACGTCGCGCATGCGGGCGCGGCGCTCGGCGTCCATGTGGCCTTCCACGTGGTCGTGTTCGGCAAATGAAAAGTGGATGGGAATGGGCAAGGTGCTGGTGCCCACTTCCAGCTCGCCACCGTGGTTTTGCAGCAGCAAGCGGAACTGCTTCAGGTAGTAGCTGGCATACAGGTCGGGCCGCGTCAGCGTGGTTTCAAACCGGCCAGGGCCTGCCACAAAGCCGTAGCTCAGGCGGGCGTTGGCCCCCTGGTTGTGGCGCAGGCTGTGGGGCGTGTGCAGGCGCACCAGCGGGTAGCAGGCGCGCACGCGCTGGTCGGCCCCCAACTCGCCGCTGACGTAGCGGTGCATGGTGCTGCGCAGGTGTTGCACCGCACCGTTGTAAATGGCCTGTACCTGGGCCAGGGCGCTGTCGGCATCGGTGTGGCGCGTGGGGGCCACGAAGGGGGGTAACAGGTGCATGGGGCCTTCCAGGTTCAAGGGGGGATCAGGCGGTCTTCACGGGTTCGCGCATCGTCACAAATTCTTCGGCGGCGGTGGGGTGTAGGCCGATGGTGCTGTCAAACACGGCCTTGGTGGCACCGGCTTTCAGCGCCACGGCAAAGCCCTGCACGATTTCACCGGCCTCGGCCCCCACCATGTGCAGGCCCACCACGCGGTCGCTGGCGGTGTCCACCACCAGTTTCATCAAGGTGCGTTCGGAGCTGCCGCTGAGGGTGTGCTTCAAGGCTTTGAATTCGGAGCGGAAGACGGTGACCGATCCAAATTGTTCGCGCGCCTGTGCTTCCGTCAGGCCCACGGTGCCCACGTTGGGGTGGGTGAACACGGCGGTGGGAATCAGGTCGTAGGCCATGCTGCGCGGGGCTTTGCCCGCAGCCGCGCCCCGGATGTGGTCCACCACCACCATGGCTTCGCCCAGCGCCACGGGGGTGAGCTGCACGCGGGCGGTCACGTCACCCACGGCGTAAATGTGGGGCACGTTGGTTTGGTAGAGGCTGTTGACCTCTACCGCGCCTTGTGCGCCGGTGGCCACGCCCGCCACGTCCAGCCCCAGGCCGTTGACGTTGGGCACGCGGCCGGTGGCGTACAGCACGGCGTCGGCCACCAGGGTGTTGCCGTCTTCCAGCTGCAGGTGCAGGCCGTCGGCGTGTTTGTGGATGGCCAGCACACCCGCGTTCAGCCTCAGGTCCACCCCGGCTTTGGTCACTTCAGCGGCCAAAAAGTGGCGCACCTCGTCGTCAAAGCCGCGCAGCACCTGTTCACCCCGGTACAGCTGCGTGACGTGTGAGCCCAGGCCGTTGAAGATGGACGCGAATTCGCACGCAATGTAGCCACCGCCCACCACCACCAGCCTCTGGGGAAAGGTGGGCAGGTCAAAGATGTCGTTGGACGTGATGACGTGTTCGCGCCCCACGAAGTGCGGCACGTGGGGCGTGCCGCCAGGGGCCAGCAGAATGTGCTGGGCCGAGAAGCTTTGGTGCCCGGCGCTGCCGTCTGCATTCAGCGTGGCAAGGCCCACTTGGTGCCCCCCTTCCAGCCGGGCAAAACCGTTGAACACGCTCACGCCCGAGCCGCGCAGCAAGTTGCTGTAGACGCCGTTCAGGCGGCTGATTTCGGTTGCCCGGTTGGCCTTCAGGGTGGCCCAGTTCAGCTGCGGTGCGTCACCTTCCCAGCCGTAGCCGTGGGCTTCTTCAAAGGCCTCGGCGTAGTGGGCGGCGTAGCTGTACAGCTTTTTGGGGATGCAGCCCACGTTCACGCAGGTGCCGCCCAGGCCATCGGTGCCCAGCGTTTCGGCCAGGGCCACGCGTGCGCCGCGCTGGGCGGCCATGCGGGCGGCGCGCACGCCGCCACTGCCGCCACCGATCACAAACAGGTCAAAGTCGTGTGTGCTCATGGAATTTAAGTAAAAAATGCTTACAGCGATTTTCTGTATTCAACAGTTTGCTACTGACTTTGCTGACTGATCGGTGAAGTGTTTCAGTACGCGTAAACGCCGCGCCCGGTTTTGCGGCCCAGGTAACCGGCGGCCACCATTTCTTTCAGCAGCGGGCAGGGGCGGTATTTGCTGTCGTTGTACTCGTCAAAGTACACGTTCATCACGGCCAGGCACACGTCCAGGCCAATCATGTCGGCCAGGGCCAATGGGCCAATGGGGTGGTTGCAGCCCAGTTTCATGCCCGCGTCAATGTCTTCGGGCGAGGCCAGGCCTTCGGCCAGCACAAAAAACGCCTCGTTGATCATCGGCACCAAAATGCGGTTGACCACAAAACCGGGGGCGTTTTTCACGGTGATCGGCGTTTTGCCCAGTTGCTCGGCCAGGGCCTTGACGGCCGCGTGCGTGGCGTCGCTGGTTTGCAGGCCGCGGATGATTTCCACCAGCGCCATCAGGGGCACGGGGTTGAAGAAGTGCATGCCAATGAAGCGGTCGGCGCGCTGGGTCACGGCGGCCAGCTTGGTGATGGAAATGCTGGACGTGTTGGTGGCCAGCATCACATCCGGTGCCAGGATGCCATCGAGTTGCTGCAGGATCTTGACCTTCAGGCCCTCGTTTTCCGTGGCGGCCTCAATCACCAATTGGGCGGTTTTCAGGTCGTCGTAAGACGTGCTGCCGGTGATCAGGCCCAGCGCGGCGGTTTTGTCGGCCTCGGTGATTTTTTCTTTTTTGATCAACCGGTCCAGGCTGCCTGCCACCGTCGCCAGGCCCTTGGCCACGGCGGCTTCGCTGATGTCCACCATCACCACGCGGACGCCCCGCGTGGCACAGGCCTGTGCAATGCCGTTGCCCATGGTGCCCGCGCCGATGATGCCGACGGTCTGGATGGTGGGGTGGTTCGATGTGCTCATGGGTGTCCTGTAGGGGGTGTTGATGGGGCTGCGCAGGCTGCGCACAGCAAAGATGTTATCGGGCAACACGTGTGCGCGCGGCGCTTGCCAGCCCTTACCATCGCCCATCGTCAACGAAATGGGAGTCGGCATGATTTTGGAAGTGGCAGATTTGCGCGTGGACCCCGCCCAGCGCGACGCATTTGAAGCGGCAGTGGCCCTTGGGCTGAGCACGGTGATTGCACAGGCCAAGGGCTACCAGGCGCACAAGGTCAACCGCAGCCAGGAGTCGGCAGGGCGTTACCTGCTGATGATTTATTGGGAAACGCTTGAGAACCACACCGTGGACTTCCGGGGTTCGGACGCGTTCACCCGCTGGCGCGCCATCGTGGGGCCGTTTTTTACCGCGCCGCCTGTGGTGGAACACTTCGAATTGGTGACACGTTCCGCTTGACACCAACCCTGCACTTTGGGGTGTTTTCGGGATAGTCAAGTGGGCTGCTCCAGCTTCGGCCCATGGGGCCCCGGTCGTTCACTACAATCCTAGGGTTGACCCTCGGGGTCTCCACACCTGTAGAACCAAGTTCCAGAAAGATCTGCATGAGCGAAGCAAGCGTAGACAACAGCCGCCGCAACTGGCTGATCACATCCTGTGCCATGGGCGGTGCGGGTGCCGCCGCAGTCGCGGTGCCCTTTGTGAGTTCCTTCAGCCCCTCAGAGCGTGCGAAGGCGGCGGGGGCTTCAATCGAAGTGGACATTTCCGCCATTCCTGCTGGCCAAAAAATCACGGTCGAATGGCGTGGCAAGCCCGTTTGGATTCTGAAGCGCACGCCCGAACAACTGGCGTCGCTGGAGAAAACCGACCCCGACTTGGCCGATCCCAAATCCGAACGCACGGCGTACCCCACCCCGGAATACGCCAAAAACCAACACCGCTCCATCAAGCCTGACGTGTTTGTGGGTGTGGGCATTTGCACCCATTTGGGCTGCTCGCCCGGCGAAAAACTCACCCCCGGTGCGCAGCCCTCCTTGCCCGACAACTGGCAAGGTGGCTTCTTGTGTGCGTGCCACGGCTCCACGTTTGACGTGGCCGGCCGCGTGTTCAAGAACAAACCCGCACCCGACAACCTGGAAGTCCCGCCGCACATGTACTTGTCGGACACCATGCTGTTGATTGGCGACGACAAGAAGGCCTGAGCCCCGCGCTCACCTGCACCCACGATACATAAGGTTCATCATGGCTGAATTCAAAGAAGTCCCGGCTGACGCGGCAGTGGCCGTCAAAGCCCTGAACTGGGTGGACAACCGGTTCCCGCTGTCCAAGCTCTACAAAGAGCATCTGTCCGAGTATTACGCGCCCAAAAACTTCAATTTTTGGTATTTTTTCGGCTCCCTGGCGCTGCTCGTGCTGGTCATCCAGATCGTCACCGGTATTTTCCTGGTGATGCATTACAAGCCCGATGCCAATCTGGCGTTTGCCTCCGTCGAGTACATCATGCGTGACGTGCCCTGGGGCTGGCTGATCCGCTACCTGCACTCCACCGGCGCCTCTGCGTTCTTCGTGGTGGTGTACCTGCACATGTACCGTGGCCTCATCTACGGCAGCTACCGCAAACCCCGTGAACTGGTCTGGATTTTTGGCTGTGCCATTTTCCTGTGCCTGATGGCCGAAGCCTTCATGGGTTACCTGCTGCCTTGGG
>CAYFFJ010000098.1:0-7437 GCA_964342395.1 uncultured Hydrogenophaga sp. | reverse complement strand
GAAGACAACGCCGACATGCGCCTCACCGAAGCCGGGCGTGCACTGGGCCTGGTGGACAACGAACGCTGGACCGCGTTTTGCAAAAAACGCGACGCTGTTTCACGTGAAACAGAGCGCCTGAAAGCCACCTGGGTGAACCCGCGCAACCTGCCCGCCGAAGAATCGGTGCGGGTGCTGGGCAAGGCCATTGAGCACGAGTACAACCTGTTCGACCTGCTGCGCCGCCCCGGCGTGGGCTACGCCGATTTGATGGGCATGGACGGCGGCAAACACGCCGAAGCCTCGGTGGTTTCACGTGAAACACTGGGCGGCGATTTGTTGGACTCGGTGGTCGAGCAGGTGGAAATTGCCGCCAAATATTCCGGCTACATCGACCGCCAGAAGGGCGACGTGGAGCGCGCCGCCCACTACGAGAGCCTGAAGCTGCCGCCCGACCTGGACTACATGCAGGTCACCGCCCTCAGCATGGAGGCCCGACAACGCCTGGCCAAACACCGGCCCGAAACGCTGGGCCTGGCCTCGCGCATGACGGGCATCACCCCGGCCACCATTTCGCTGTTGATGATCCACCTGAAAAAAGGCGGCTTCAAAGGGTTGACCTTGCCCGATGCCACCAGCCCCGCATCTGAAAAGGCAGGCGCATGACCACCGATGCCCGTGCCCGGCTTGTCGCAGCCGCCCAAACCCTGCAACTGGCACTGACAGATGCCCAGTTCGATCAATTGCTGGCCTACATGGACTGGCTGGCCAAATGGAACAAGGTTTACAACCTCACCTCGCTGCGCGACCCGGCCGAGATGCTGAGCCACCACCTCATCGACAGCCTGACGGCGGTGCGCCCTTTGCAGTTGCATGTGCAGGCCCTGCCCGCAGGGGCTGACGCGGCACCGCTGCGGGTGCTGGACGTGGGCTCTGGCGGTGGCCTGCCCGGGGTGGTGCTGGCCATTTGTTTGCCGCAGTTGCAGGTGACGTGTGTGGACACGGTGAGCAAAAAAGCGGCGTTCATCCAGCAGGTGGCGGCTGCTTTGCGCTTGCCCAACCTGAAGGGGCAACACGCGCGGGTGGAGTCGATTGAGGGCGGTTATGACGTGGTCACGTCGCGGGCATTTGCATCGCTGGTGGATTTCACCACCTGGTCGGTCAAGGCACTGAAGCCGGGGGCGGTGTGGATGGCGATGAAGGGCAAGCACCCGGCAGAAGAGCTGGCGGCTTTGGGCGCGGGCGTTGAGGTGTTTCACGTGGAACCTTTGGCGGTGCCGGGGTTGGATGTGGAGCGGTGTTTGGTGTGGATGCGGGTTGGGGCTTTGGCTGGCTGATGTCTGTTCGGGGTGCAGATTCACGCTGATACCTCGCACCAGGGGGTGGGCGTGGCGGCTGTTCTCCGGCCCTGCTCGCGGGCGAACGTTTGAGGTTCTCCGTTGGTGCTTCGTTAACACCGTGTGGGCGGGCCTGCTCAGTGGCAACCGCGAATGGGGGCCTGCGCCCATCCGCCCCACCCACCCCCTGTGAGTGACGTTTGGCGGGAGCCGCCGTGAAAACCGCTGGTGCCTCTGTTGTTTTTGAGTTTGGTCCTTTGGTGGCGTGCCCGTTCGTCAGCCAGCGGGGTGTGGTGGGTGCGTGAGCGCAGGCCCCCATTCGCGGTTGCCACAGAGCAAAACAACCAGCCCGGCGTTAACGAAGCAACAGCTGAAAACCAAAAGCGTTCGCCCGCGAGCAGGGCCGGAGTCCACGCGCCCACCACACCCCGCCCCCACAAAAGCAGCGCCAGACCCTGCACCCGAATCCCCCCACACCCCGTCCCGTAAACTCACCCCCCTTCCCACCCACACACCAACACCATGTTCGGCATTGCAGACTACGGCGCTTTTGTGGCCACCATCGTGTTGTTCCTGGCCATTCCCGGCCCTGGCAACCTCGCGCTGATCACCTCCACCGGCAAGGGGGGCATCCGTGGGGGTTTGGCCGCCACTTTCGGCGTGATTGCGGGCGACCAGGTGCTGATGTGGCTGGCCGTGGCCGGTGTGGCCGCGTTGCTGGCCGCCTACCCCGCCGCGTTCAGCGCGGTGCAATGGCTGGGGGCCGCCTACCTGGCCTGGCTGGGCTGGAAGATGGTGACGGCCAAGCCCGGGGCCGCGCCCATTTTGAACATCCGCCCCCGCCAATATTTTCAGCAAGCCTTGGGCATCACCCTGCTCAACCCCAAGGCCATCGTGTTTTACATGGCCTTCTTCCCGTTGTTTGTCGACCCGGCCCGCCACCAGGGGTTGATCACCTTTGGGGCCATGGCCGCCACCATCGCCGCCCTCACCTTCCTGTACGGCCTGGCCGTGACCCTGCTCACCCACCACTTGGCCGAGCGCCTGCGCGCCAGCCCCCGCATTGCCAGCGGGCTGGAAAAGCTGGCCGGGGTGTTCCTCATCGGGTTTGGCCTCAAACTCGCCATTTCCAAATAAGTTCACCATGGCCCACATTTTTTGCATTGCCAACCAAAAAGGCGGGGTGGGCAAAACCACCACCACCGTCAACCTGTGCGCCGGCCTGGCGCTGGTGGGGCAGCGCGTGCTGATGGTCGACTTGGACCCGCAGGGCAACGCCACCATGGGTTCGGGCGTGGACAAGCGCCAACTGCCCCACACCGTGTACGACGTGTTGCTCGAATCGGCCACCGTGGCCGAGGCCCGTGTGCGCAGCGACAAGCTGGTGCAAGGTGGGTGCGGCTACGACGTTCTGGGTGCCAACCGCGAACTGGCCGGGGCCGAGGTGGAACTGGTGGACCTGGAGCGCCGTGAAAAGCGCCTGAAGGCCGCGCTGGCGGCCGTTGATGCCGACTACGACTTTGTGCTGATCGATTGCCCGCCGTCTTTGAGCATGCTCACGCTCAACGGTTTGTGCGCAGCGCATGGCGTGATCGTGCCCATGCAATGCGAATACTTTGCGCTGGAGGGGCTGACCGACCTGGTCAACACCATCAAGCAGGTGCACGCCAACCTGAACCGCGAATTGAAACTGATTGGCCTGCTGCGCGTGATGTTTGACCCCCGCATCACCCTGCAACAGCAGGTGAGCGACCAGCTCAAGGGGCATTTTGGCGACAAGGTGTTCAACACCGTCATCCCGCGCAACGTGCGCCTGGCTGAAGCCCCCAGCTACGGCCTGCCCGGTGTGGTGTTTGACCCGTCGGCCAAAGGCAGCCAGGCGTTTGTGGCGTTTGCCCGCGAGCTGGTCGAGCGCAACCGCACCGCCTGATTTTGAAAAACTTCAAGCCAAATAGTGCTCTGGCGCTTTCCTGTATTCATTTCTTTGCTATGCCTTATGCAACTGCCACATCCCCTGTGTTGACCCTGCCTGGCTGGCAAAACAGCGGCCCGGCACACTGGCAAAGCCGGTGGGACGTGTTGCACGGCCACCGGCGTGTGGCGCAGCACGACTGGATGAAGCCCTTGCGCGGCGACTGGCTCATCCAGCTGGAAGAGGCCGTGCTGGCCAGTGCCCAGCCCCCCGTGCTGGTGGCGCACAGCCTGGGCTGCATCCAGGTGGCGGCGTGGGCCAGTGTCAGCCACAACACCCACCGCGTGAAAGCCGCCTTGCTGGTGGCCCCGGGTGACGTGGAGCGGCCCGATCTGGCCCCCCAGCTGCCCACCTGGCAGCCCATTGCCACGCAGCGCCTGCCCTTCCCCAGCGTGTTGGTGGCCAGCCGCAACGACCCGTATTGCAGTTTCGAGCGCGCTGCCAGCTTCGCCCACGCCTGGGGCAGCACCGTGCAAGACTTCGGCGCCGCCGGCCACATCAACGGTGAATCCGGCCTGGGCGATTGGCCGCAGGGGTATGCGTGGTTGCAGGCCTTGATGGCCGCCTGACCCCTTCTTTTTCTGGAAAGACCTTCTCACATGGCAACCCCCAAACCCAAAGGCCTGGGCCGCGGCCTGGAAGCGCTGCTGGGCCCCAAGCTGGGCACCGCGTTTGGCGATGCGCCCGCTGACGGCGCCTCCAGCTCGGCCGACGCGCCCAGCACCCTGTCGCTGGGCGACCTGGTGCCCGGTACCTACCAGCCCCGCACCCGCATGGACGAGGGCGCGCTGTACGAGCTGGCCGAAAGCATCAAGGCCCAGGGCATCATGCAGCCCATCCTGGTGCGGCCGTTGCCCGAGGCCGATGGCCTGGCCCGCCTGGCCAAGCTGCAAACCGGCCAGGGCCAGGCCGTGGCCGAACGCGGGGCGCGCCCGGTGTACGAAATCATCGCGGGCGAGCGGCGCTTCCGTGCCGCCCGCCTGGCCGGGCTGGACACCGTGCCCGTGCTGGTGCGCCACGTGCCCAACGAAGCCGCCGCCGCCATGGCGTTGATTGAAAACATCCAGCGCGAAGACCTGAACCCATTGGAAGAGGCCCAGGGCCTGCAGCGCCTCATCAAAGAATTTGGCCTGACGCACGAGCAGGCCGCCCAGGCCGTGGGCCGCTCGCGCAGCGCGGGCAGCAACCTGCTGCGCCTGCTCAACCTGGCTGAGCCGGTGCAAACCATGCTCATGGCGGGCGATGTGGACATGGGCCACGCCCGCGCCCTGCTCACCTTGGACAAGGCCACGCAAATCACGGCGGCGAACCAGATTGCGGCCAAAAAGCTGTCGGTGCGCGAGGCCGAGAGCCTGGCCAAAAAGCTGGGGGCCGAGTTCGCGCTCACCCCGCAAAAGCCCAAGAAAGAAAAATCGCGCGACATCAAACGCGTGGAAGACGAACTGGCCGATTTGCTGATGGCCAGCGTCGAAGTGCGTGTGAAAAAACGCGTGAAGCGCCACGGCAAGTTGGAAGACGTGGGTGAGCTGGCCATTGGGTTTGGCTCGCTCGACGAACTCAACGGGCTGATTGACCGTTTGCGAAGGGGCTAGGTGGCACGCCCCCCGCCGCCCACGCTGGTTTCAAGGCAGCGGGGCCGGCGCTGACAGATACCGATGGGACAAACGTTTGAATTGGCCCCCATCGGTGTCGATGGTGGTTTGGGAGGTGTGCCCTTGGCTGAACACCGCGGCCGCCGCGCCCGCTGCCACCAGTTCTTGCGGTTTCGTGAGGAAATAGTGCGCCCGGTTGTCTCGGAAGGCGCCACGGGTTCCCCCTGGCATGGCGGTGGGCACGCCCAGCGGGGTTTGCCACCACACCAGAGGCAGGCCCAGTGCTTCGTGAAATTGGCGGGCTTGCTTGAAATGCGAAGCGAAGCTGGGCGTGGTGCGGTTGCTGGCGTCCCACCAATACGACTCGTTGCTGGGCCGGTTGCAAAGGGCGTCTTCCCCGGTGTAGGCGGCTTCGAAACAGCCCGCGTCACGGTCCAGTGTCTGCATCACCACGAAATCGGCCTTGTCGGCGCCCACGTCTTTGAGGAAAGCAATTTCTTCTGACGGTGCAAAGCCCCACATGGAGGGGGGGAACCCAATGTACGCGTTCGGTGCCAAAGCCCGCGCCATTTGCACCAGGCATTGCCCCATGCCCGCCACGGAGTCGGGCAGGTTGGCACAGTCGGGGTTGACACTTGGGACATGGGCAAATTGCAGGTTGGCGACTTTGGTGCCTTGGTTGCCACGGTCGAGTTGGGCGTAGCCCCAGAAGTCGGGTTCGAAATTCACCAACGTGGGTTTTCCGTAGGCTTTGATTTGGCGGTACATCAGCCGCACGTTGTCCCAGTACTGGGTCATGAAATTTTTGTCTTGCAACCCACTCAGGTTGCCGTCGCCCAATGTGGCCATCTGGTACAGGGTGAACATGGGCACCGCACCTATCTGGTCTGCTTGGGCCGCGAACAAGCCCACAAACGCGCCGGGAGGGCTGTTCCACTTTTCCCATGAGTGGTTGCCATGGCCCAGGCCCACCAGGTAGTGTTCGTAGATGTCGGGTGTGATGCGCTGGCTGTCCAGCGAGGACAGGGGGGAGTCTCCCCCCAGTCCGACCAACATGCGCCGGGGTTTCCCCCATTTTTTCACCAGGTCTCCGGCGCGTTGGTGCAACGGCGGCCGCGTGTCTTGCCCTCTTTCTGCCGGTGGCGGGGATGCCAAACGCCCCCCGTCCTGGCAGCCTTGCATCACCGCCGCAGCGCACGCCGCCCCGATCAAAGCCGCCAGTCTTCGCAAGGAGGGGCGGTGAATGGATGGGAAAAACGAACACATAGGAATGGCCCCAGTCTGGTGTTTTGCACGGATCCTCAAGGGCCCCATTTTGCAACGGCGACCAAGGTGCTCTCCCGGGTGGGTGGTGGGCCCAGGGCCACTAAACTGCAGGCCATGTCTGTGTTCAGCCCTTTCACGTGGTCGTGGCCCTTGCCTGCTTTGTGGGTGTGGGCGTGGGCCTGGGTGGTGTTTGTGGGGGCGCGGCTGTTGCCGTTGCCGGTGTTTCCCGCGTTGCTGTTGGCCACCGCCGTGGGGGTGTTGGGCAGCGTGTGGGCACGCACACCGGTGCGCCGGGCGCTGATGGCGCTGGGATTCCCGCTGTCGTGGGGGTTGTTGGCGGGGGGCGCGGGTGCGTCGGTGCTTGCCAGTTTGCCCGCTTGGGGTTGGCTGGTGCCGCTGGGCCTGGCCCTGGCGCTGTACCCCCCGGCCACCTGGAAAGACGCCCCGTTGTTTCCCACCCCCCGTGGCGCTTTGGACGGCCTGGCCACCCAGGTGCCTTTGCCGTTGGCTGGCCATGTGCTGGACGCTGGCTGTGGCCTGGGTGACGGCCTGGTGGCGCTGGAGCGCGCCTACCCTGAGGTGCACCTGCACGGGCTGGAGCACAGCTGGCCTTTGCGCGTGTGGTGTGGGCTGCGCGCCCGCCACGCCCGTGTGCGCCAGGGCGACATGTGGGCGCTGGATTGGTCGCGTTTTGACATGGTGTACCTGTTTCAGCGGCCCGAATCCATGCCGCGCGCCTGGGCCAAGGCGCAGGCCGAGCTCAAACCCGGCGCGTGGCTGGCCAGCCTGGAGTTTGCGGTGCCTGATGGCCCGGGTGGTGTGGCCCCCACTCTCACCTGGACCTGCCCCGATGGCCGCACCTTGTGGCTGTACCAACGCCTCAGAGACTGAAAATCTTGCCGGGGTTCAGGATGTTGTCGGGGTCCAGCGCGCGTTTGATGGCGCACATCATGTCCACCGCCCCCTCGCCCGCTTCTGAGCGCAGAAAGTCCATTTTGTGCAGGCCCACGCCGTGTTCACCGGTGCAGGTGCCTTGCAGGGCCAGGGCGCGGGTCACCAGCTGGTGGTTCAGGGCTTCGGCGGTGTTGCGTTCGGTGGGGTGCTCGGGGTCTATCAGGTAGCCGAAGTGGAAGTTGCCATCGCCCACATGGCCCACCAGGAAGTACGGGATGCCGCTGGCATCGGCCTCGGCCACCGAGTCCAGCAGGCAATCGGCCAGGCGGCTGATGGGCACGCAGGTGTCGGTGCTGATGGCACGGCAACCGGGCTTGCTCTGGATGGCTGCAAAGTA
>CAYFFJ010000097.1:0-7641 GCA_964342395.1 uncultured Hydrogenophaga sp. | reverse complement strand
CCACGACAACCAGAATCACAATCTGGGACTCTACCAACTGAGCTACAGCCACCGTAAGCTCTAGATTATAACCCGCGAAAACGCCGATTCATCCATTAACCCTGTTTGGCTGCACCAGTGCCAGGCTGGGGCACCTTCATTTCGACCTTGAGCCGCTTCTTCAGCAAGTTGTAGTAGGCCTGGCCTTCGGCAGACACCCACCATTGGCTGTATTGGCGCAGCTCCTGGGCCGCCAATTCGGTGGGGGGCGCTTCGCGGTCTTGCTGCTTGGTCACTTTCACCACGGCATAACCTTGCACACCCAAGTCCACCCCCACCCAGGCGGGCAAACTGGCGGTGTCGGCACGCAAGGCCGCCGACAACTCTTGAGGCTGCAAACCCAAGGGTTTGTCGCGTGACACCACCGCAGCAGGCGGCAACTTGACAGCGCCACCGGCTTTGCCATCGGCAAGCGCTTTTTCGCCGTCCTGGCGGGCCAGTGCCTGGGCTTTTTGGCTTTTCAGCAACGCCAACACGCGGGGTTTGACCTCGTCCAGCGCCAGGGTGTGCGCGGGGCGGTGGGCCACGATGCGCGCCGCTACCAGCTGGTTGGCGGCCGTTTCCACGGCCTCGGTGTTGTTTTTCTTGTCCACCGAATCCGAAGAGAACAACGCGGCCAGCAACTTTTCGTTGGCCAACACAGGGGACAAAGCAGGGGTGGGCTGGCGCTTCACGCCTTTGGCGGTTTGCACCTTGAGTTTGAGTTTGTCGGCCACTGGGGCCAGCGCATTGGCTTGCTCGTAGACCAGATTGCCAAACACATCGGCTTTTTCAGCAAATTCCCGCTGGGCCATTTGTTTTTTCAATTCGGCTTCAATTTCAGGTTTGACTTGAACCAACGGGCGGGCCACCGAGGGTTTCACGTCGGTCACCAAAATGACGTGGTAACCAAACTCACTCTCCACCACACCCGACAACGCGCCTTTCGCCAATGCAAACGCGGCATCTTCAAACGGCTTGACCATCGCACCCCGCTGGAAGAACCCCAGATCGCCCCCCCCCGGGGCAGAACCGGGGTCTTGCGAGTGTTTGCGTGCAAGTTCTGCGAATGTGCCTGGGGCCTTGGTGGCTTGCGCCAACAGATCGGTGGCCTTGGTCTTGGCGGCGTTGCGCTCGGCGGCAGGCGCACTGGCAGCCGCATTGATCAGGATGTGGCTGGCACGGCGCTCTTCTTTGCTGGCGTAGCGGGCTGCGTTTTGCTCGTAATACGCAGCCATGTCGGCGTCGCTCACGGTCAACCCTTGGGTCACGGCCTGCAGGTTCAACACCAAATATTCAATGTCAGCCTCTTCGTCGGCCTGGAACTGGGCAGGGTTGGCGTTGTAGTAAGCGGCCACCTCAGCGTCAGACACCTGCACGTGGGTCAGGTATTCAGCGGTGCTGAAGCGGACGAGTTGAACCTCGCGGCGTTCAAAAAACGCCTGCAACGATGCCTTGGCAGCAGCGGGGGTGTTCAACGCGGACGCCACCACGCCCTGCGTGACCTGGCGCCTGGAAAGGTCCTGGCGCACCTGCATTTCAAACATTTCAGGCGACAGGCCCTGGGCGGCCAGCAACTGGCGGTAGCGGTCCATGTCCAGCGTGCCATCGGCGCGGCGCAGGCCTGCAATCGCGTCGTTCTGATGCAAATCGCGGGCCAGCTTCTGATCGCTGGTCAGCAGGTTCATTTTTTCAGCTGCGGCGCGCAAGACTCGGTCGCGCACCAGGCGCTCCAGCGTGGCGTAGCGGGCAGCATCGGTGTCGAACAGCCTGGTGTCAACCGTGGGCTGGCTGGTGCGGATGCGGTCCACCTCGGAGCGGTGGGCAGCGTCCCATTCGTCTTTTTTGATGGATTGGCCGGCCACCACGGCCACGGTTTCGCCACGGCCATCCATGTTGCGGTAGCCATCCACGCCCACCAACACGAACGCCGGCACGATGAAGAGGGCCAACAAAATGCCCATGAGCCGGGTGTTGTTGCGGATGTAGTCGAACATGCGTCGCGTCCTGTCAGTGGAAAGCTGCGGGGGTATCAACAAAAAAGGCGAACTTGCGTTCGCCTCGGTGTAGGTGGTCAGTGGTGGGTGCTGAGGGGTTCGAACCCCCGACCTACGCCTTGTAAGGGCGCCGCTCTACCAGCTGAGCTAAGCACCCCACCTCAAACTCGCTGGCCTAAAGGCTCAGTTCAAGGCGTCTTTCAATGCCTTGCCTGCGCGGAACTTGGGAACTTTGGCTTCTTCAATTTTAATCGACTCACCAGTGCGTGGGTTGCGACCGGCGCGGGCAGCGCGCTGGCCCACTTCGAAAGTGCCGAAGCCCACCAAAGACACGGAACCGCCCATTTTCAGGGTGGCGGCAATGGCCGCCAAGGCGGAGTCCAGAGCGCGGGTGGCCGATGCTTTGGAGATGTCAGCGTCGTTGGCGATTTGGTCGATCAGTTCGGTTTTGTTCACAAAAAAATTCCCTCTGTCTGGGGTAAAACGGGTCGCTGGGTGACCAATGCCACCAGCGCCCCGGGGTGTCTGGATTTCAAGGACGCGAATTCTAGACGCATCCCTCTGCCCCATTCGGCGGCATTCAAAAAAAAGCACCCATGGTCAGAGCGAACGGGGTGCTCGCACCACCAGGCTCACGCCCAGCGCCGTGAGCACGGTGCCCGCCAGGGTGGTGAGGGTGAGCGGCTCGGCGAACAGCAACCACGCCAGCCCCGCTGTGCACGGGGGCACCAGGTACATCAGGCTGGTGACCGAGGCCGCAGCCCCGCGCTGAATCAGCACATAAAGCAAAGAACTGCCGCCCAGTGTCAACCCCAGCACCGACCAAGCCATGGCCCCGGCCAGCTCGGTGTTCCAGTGCAGGGATTCGGGCTCCCACAGCGCCAACGGCAGGGTGAAAGCCAGGGCAGCGCCGAGCTGCACGGTGTTGGCGGTGCGCACGTCGCAAGGGGCCACGAAACGCTTCTGGTACAGCGTGCCAGCCGTGATGCCCAGCAAGGCAACCACGGCAAAGGACAGGTTCAACCAGGTGGCCTGGTCCCCCGGCCCACCACTGCCGAATTTGCGCGAAACCACCAGCACCAACCCCAGAAAACCCAGCACCAGGCCCACCCATTGGCGGCGGGACACGGTGCCATGCCCACCGTTGGAGGCCACGGTGGCGGACAGCCACACCGCCGTCAGCACCGGCTGCAGCCCCACCACCAACGCCGACAGGCCCGAACCCATGCCGGCTTTGACCGCTGCCCACACGCCCCCCAAATACACGGCATGCATCAGCACACCGGTGACGGCCAGATGACCCCACTGGGTGCTCCGGCTGGGCCAGCGCACCCGGGCCCAGGCGATCCAGGGCAAAAAGCAGGCGATGGACAGCGCGTAGCGCACGGCGAGGAATGAAAACGGCGGGGCATGCGGCATGCCATATCGCGCCACGATGAAGCCTGTGCTCCAGATCAGCACAAACACCGCAGGCATGGCCCGCAGCCAGGGCGTGGAAGGGCCACCGCCCGCGGGCACCACACCGCTCATCGGGAACGGGCTTTGATGTCGGGCAAGGCTTTTTGCAGGTAATACACCATGGACCACACGGTGAGCACGGCAGACGCCCAAATCAGCCAGTGGCCCCACACGGCGGTGTCCACCGCGCCGAACAACACACCGTCGTAAAGCAAAAACGGAATGGCCACCATTTGCACCGTGGTTTTCAGCTTGCCGACCATGTGCACGGCCACGCTTTTGGTGGCGCCGATGATGGCCATCCACTCGCGCAGCGACGAAATGGCAATTTCACGGCCAATGATGATGAGGGCCACAAACACATCGGCCCGCTCCAGGTGCACCAGTACCAGCAGGCTGGCACACACCAGGAATTTGTCGGCCACCGGGTCGAGAAACGCGCCAAAAGCCGAGGTTTGGTTCCAGCGGCGGGCCAAGTAGCCATCGGCCCAGTCGGTGGCGGCAAACACCACAAACATGACCGTGGCCAGCAGGTTGCGCATGGGCATGTCCATGCCCTGCACGTAGTACACCCCCACGATGAACGGTATGGCGACGATGCGCGCCCAAGTGAGAAGGGTGGGAATGTTGAAGAACATGGCCGGATTATTCACCACGGCGCTCAGTGCAGGGCACGGTAGATGGCGTCGGCCAATTCGGCCGAGATGCCGTCCACCGTCATCAGGTCTTCCACACTGGCGGATGCCACGCCGCGCACGCCACCAAAGCGCTGCAGCAGCTTGGCCCGGCGTTTGGGGCCCACACCGGCAATGTCTTCCAATTTGCTGCCGCCCGTGCGGACCTTGGCACGCTGGCTGCGCATGCCGGTGATGGCAAAGCGGTGGGCCTCGTCACGGATTTGCGCCACCAGCATGAGCGCGGCAGAGTCTTTGCCCAGGTACACCTTGTCTCGCCCGTCGGCAAACACCAGTTCTTCCAGGCCCACTTTGCGGCCTTCGCCTTTTTCCACACCGGCGATGAGCGACAGGTCCAGACCCAGTTGTTCGAACACGTCGCGGGCCATGCTCACCTGGCCTTTGCCACCGTCCACCAGCACCAGGTCGGGCAGGCGCTGGGCGGCGCTGCTGCCCGCTTGCCCCCCGCTTTCGCGCAGTGCTTCGGCCAATTTGCCGTAGCGGCGCAGCAGCACCTGGCGCATGGCGGCGTAGTCATCGCCGGGGGTGATGCCGTCGATGTTGTAGCGGCGGTATTGCGCGCTTTGCATCTGGTGGCCCTCAAACACCACACAACTGGCCTGGGTGGACTCGCCCGCCGTGTGCGAAATGTCAAAGCACTCGATGCGCAATTGGCCCAAGTCGTCCGTGGCCAAGTCCATGGCCTGGGCCAATGCACGGGTGCGGGCCTGTTGCGAGCCTTCGTCGGCCAGCAGGCGGGCCAGTTGCAGGTCGGCGTTGGTTTGCGCCATGTCCAGCCAGATGCGGCGGTGTTCACGCGGGTTGGCCACAGCGCTCACTTTCAACCCGGTTTGTTCGGTCAGCAGGTCCAGCAAACCGGTGTTCACCGGCGCGCCCACCACCAGAATGGGCGGCGGCGGGGTTTGGGTGTAGTGCTGGGCAATGAAGGCTTCCAACACGCGCTGGGCCAGGTCAGGCACATCGGCCGCAGGCACGGCCTCGTCGCCTTCGGCCCAGGTCACCGCGTCTTCGACGTGCACCGGGAAATAAGGCCGGTCGCCCAGGTGGCGGCCGCCGCGCACCATGGCCAGGTTCACACACGCTCGCCCGCCCTGGATGCGCACGGCCAACACGTCCACGTCTTTGTCCGACACGTTGTCCACCGCCTGCTGGTGCAACACGCGCGACAGCGCCGTGACCTGGTTGCGCAACTCGGCGGCCTGCTCGAATTCCAGCCGGTCGGCGTGGGCCATCATGCGGGCCTGCATGTCGTCGAGCACGGTCTGGGTGTCGCCGTTCAGAAAGTTGGCGGCACGGCGGGCATCGGCCGTGTAGTCGGCCACGCTGATGGCCTGCACACACGGCCCCGTGCAGCGCTTGATCTGGTAGAGCAAACAGGGGCGCGTGCGGTTGGCAAACACGGAATCTTCGCAAGTGCGCAGCCTGAACACCTTTTGCATGAGCTGGATGGTTTCCTTCACCGCCCAGGCGCTGGGGTAAGGGCCGAAATACTGGTGTTTTTTGTCCACCGCACCCCGGTAATACGACATGCGCGGGTAGTCCGTGGAGCTGGCGGGTCCGCCCAGCACCGACGCATCGGTGCCGTGCAACACGGGCAGGCGGCCCACGCGCAGGTAGGGGTAGCTTTTGTCGTCGCGAAACAAGATGTTGAACTTCGGGTTCAACGTCTTGATGAGGTTGTTTTCCAGCAGCAGCGCCTCGGCCTCGGAGCGCACCACCGTGGTTTCCATGCGCACGATGCGGCTGACCATGTGGCCGATGCGTGTGCCGTCGTGGTTGCGCTGGAAGTAGGTGGACACGCGCTTCTTCAGGTTGCGCGCTTTGCCCACGTACAACACCTGCCCCGCCTCGTCAAAGTAGCGGTACACGCCGGGCAAGGCGGGCAAGGCGGCCACCTCGCGCAGCAGCGCCTCCGGGTGCGCGGGTGCGGGGGGTGTGGGGGCCAAAACCGGGTCAACGGGTGAGGTCGGGGGCGGGGTCGGGTCAGACATGGCTGTATTGTGTCGCGCCATGCCTGTCTGCCTTCCCCCCAACGGCCCCCCGCCACCCCGCGCCCCCTTGCTGTGGGACGTGTTTTGCCGCGTCATCGACAACCACGGCGACCTGGGGGTGTGCTGGCGGCTCAGCAGCCAACTGGGCGCCCTGGGCCACCGCGTGCGCCTGTGGGTGGACGATGCCAGCGCCCTGGCCTGGATGGCCCCACACGGCGCTCCCGGCGTTCAGGTGCTGCCCTGGGCCCTGTCAACCGATCCCACGGCCTTGCAAGGCCTGCCCCCCAGCGATGTGTGGATAGAAGCTTTTGGCTGTGAGATAGAAGAAAAATTCATAGCAAACTATTCAATACAATCAAGCGATACATGCCAAAAAAGCATAGAAAATGCAGCATGGCTCAACCTGGAGTACCTGACAGCCGAGCCCTACGCGCGCCGCTGCCACGGCCTGCCCTCGCCCGTGATGCGCGGGCCTGCCGCCGGACACACCAAACATTTCTTTTACCCCGGCTTCACCCAGGGCACCGGCGGCCTGTTGCGCGAACCCGATTTGGACGCTCGCCAGGCCCGCTTCGACCGCCGCGCCTGGCTGTCGGCACACGGCGTGCCCTGGCAGGGGGAACAGCTGGTCAGCCTGTTTTGCTACGAACCCCCTGCCCTGCCTGCCCTGCTGCGGTTGCTGTCTGAGGGAGAACACCCCGCCCGGCTGCTGGTCACCCACGGACGGCCCGCCCAGGCCGTGGCGCAGGCGGTGCAAACCCTGGGCTGGGCCAACACAGGCCACGGCGCGTTGCAGTTGCACCCCCTGCCCGCGTTGCCCCAGCCCGGGTTTGACGAACTGCTGTGGGCTTGCGACCTCAACTTTGTGCGCGGCGAAGACTCGCTGGTGCGTGCCCTGTGGGCGGGCCAACCGTTCATCTGGCACATCTACCCGCAAGACGACGGCGCACACTGGGCCAAACTCGATGCGTTCCTGGACTGGCTGCAAGCCCCAGCGGATCTGCGCGCCGCCCACCACCAATGGAACGGCCCTGATGCCCAACCCTTGTCACTGCCCGAAGCCCACGCCCACCGCACCACCGTGCAGGCCGCGCGCTCGCAGCTGCACGCGCAGCCTGATTTGGTGGAGCAGTTGCTGAATCATGTGAGGCAACAGCGGCCAAGGTAAAATGCCGGGTTGACTGGTTGAGCCAGGGCCCGGTGCCCGGGCCGCACACCACCCCGGCACCCCGCCTCAAACCTGCCCTGAAACCTGCCCTGAAAGGGCGGCATTACTTTCCAGAACTGTTATGAAAATTGCTCAAGAAATCCGCGCCGGCAACGTCATCATGCACGGCAAGGACCCCATGGTTGTCCTGAAAACAGAATACAGCCGCGGTGGCCGCAACTCCGCCACCGTGCGCATGAAGCTGAAAAGCCTGATCGCCAACTTCGGCACCGAAGTGGTGTTCAAGGCCGACGACAAGATGGACCAGGTCATTC
>CAYFFJ010000096.1:5772-7692 GCA_964342395.1 uncultured Hydrogenophaga sp. | reverse complement strand
ATGACGATGAGCGCGTCGGTTTCGCCGGTGTTTTCCAGGGCTTCTTTCAAGCGCTCGGGGTATTTGCGGCTGTCTTTGAATTTGAGGGCATCCACCGGCAGCACTTCCTGGCCCAGTTCGTAGCGGCCTTCACCGTCCAGGAAGGCGTCGAGGCGGTCGCGTGCACCTATGCGATGGTGGTGGCTGCACTGGGGGCAGACGTTTTGGTTTTTCTCCAAATCGGTCTTGTACAGCACGGCCTCACAGCTGGGGCATTTGATCCACAGGCCTTCGGGCACGCTGCGGCGCTCGTTGGGGTCGGTGGGGGTGATTTTGGGGGGAAGCAGTTTTTCCAGCCAGGACATCGGTCACTCCTTGCGGTGAAAACCCCGCGCGCCGTGCGGCAGGGGCGGGGTTGAAATAAGACAGCGGATTATGCGCGGAGGCGTGGGCTTCTGGGCTCGTCAGTTTTGCGCGTCCAGCGCCTGGCGAATACCCGCCAGAAACCCGGCGGCGGCTGGGGCCACGCCCTCGCGCGGCTGGTTTTCTATGAGCTGGATCAGCCGGGTACCAATTACCACCGCATCGGCCACTTTACCGATGGCCGTGGCAGTGGTCGCATCGCGTATGCCAAAACCCACACCCACCGGCACGCTGACGTGCTGGCGAATACGGGGCAGCATGGCCTCTACCGCAGCGGTGTCGAGGTTGCCCGCTCCCGTCACGCCTTTGAGCGACACGTAATACACATAGCCACTGGCCAGGCGGCCCACCAGGTCCATGCGCTCAGGTGTGGAGGTGGGGGCCAGCAAAAAGATCAGGTCCAGCCCCTGCGCCTTGAGGGTGGCTGCAAACTGCTCGCACTCTTCGGGCGGGTAGTCCACGATCAGCACACCGTCCACACCCGCAGCTGCCGCGTCGCGGATGAAGCTGTCGACGCCGTGTTTCAGGTTGTAGGCCTCCACCGGATTGGCGTAGCCCATCAGCACCACGGGGGTGGTGTTGTCGGCCTGGCGGAAGGTTTTCACCATGGCCAGCACCTGGGTGGTGCCCACACCAAAGGTCAGCGCTTTCTCGCCGGCTTTTTGAATGACGGGGCCGTCGGCCATGGGGTCGGAGAAGGGCACGCCCAGCTCGATCACGTCGGATCCCGCCGCCACCATGGCGTGCATCAGCTCAGGCGTGATATCGGCATAGGGGAAACCTGCGGTCACGTAGGGAATGAGCGCCTTGCGCCCCTCGGACTTGAGTTGCGCCAGTTTGGCTGGAATTCGGCTCATTTCACGACTTTCACGAGGTGTTCTTCCCCGCCTTTGACCGACTGGCCACGGCAGCTGGGGCGGCAATAAAAATCGGCGTTGGACAAATCGGCCACGGTGCCGATGTCTTTGTCGCCGCGGCCCGACAGGTTGACCAGAATGGACTGATCAGGGCGCAGGGTTTTAGCCAGTTTCATGGCGTGGGCCACGGCGTGGCTGGACTCCAGTGCGGGAATGATGCCTTCGGTTCGGCACAGGTAATGGAAGGCTTCGAGTGCCTCGGCGTCGGTGATGCCCACGTATTCAGTGCGGCCAATGTCTTTCAAAAACGCATGCTCGGGGCCCACACCGGGGTAGTCGAGGCCGGCGCTGATGCTGTGGGTTTCGGTGATCTGGCCGTTGTCGTCTTGCAGGATGTAGGTGCGGTTGCCGTGCAGCACGCCAGGGCTGCCTTTTTGCAGCGAGGCGGAGTGCTTGTCGGTGTCCATGCCTTCACCGGCCGCTTCCACGCCGATCAGCCGGGTGGCCTCATGGCCGATGTAGGGGTAAAAAATGCCCATGGCGTTGCTGCCGCCGCCCACGCAGGCCACCACGGCGTCGGGTTGGCTGCCAGGCAGGCCCACCTCGGCCATGATCTCGGGCATTTGCTTCAGACATTCGTTGCCGATCACGCTCTGGAAGT
>CAYFFJ010000096.1:0-5762 GCA_964342395.1 uncultured Hydrogenophaga sp. | reverse complement strand
CCCGCCACAGTGCCGATGATGTAGAAGGTGTTGTCCACATTGGCCACCCAGTCGCGCATGGCCTCGTTCAGGGCGTCTTTCAGGGTTTTGCTGCCGCTTTCCACGGGCACCACGGTGGCACCCAGCAGCTTCATGCGGTAGACGTTGGGGCTTTGGCGTTTCACGTCTTCTGCGCCCATGTACACCACACACTCCAGGCCGTAGCGGGCGCAGATGGTGGCGGTGGCCACGCCGTGCTGGCCCGCGCCGGTTTCCGCTATCACGCGGGGCTTGCCCATGCGTTTGGCCAACATGGCCTGGCCGATGGTGTTGTTGACCTTGTGTGCGCCTGTGTGGTTGAGGTCTTCGCGTTTCAAAAAGATTTGCGCCCCGCCCATTTCGCGGCTCATGCGGGCCGCGTGGTACACGGGCGAGGGGCGGCCCACAAAGTGCGCGAGCTCGTTTTTGAATTCGGCCAGAAAGGCGGGGTCGTGCTGGTACTGGGCGTAGGCCTCGCGCAGCTCGTTGATGGCGTGGGTGAGTGTTTCGCTCACAAAGCTGCCACCGTAAATGCCAAAGTGACCGCTGGCATCGGGTTGCTGGTATTCAAACATGAGGTGTCTCGGTGAAGCGCCAGACCCCAAACAGGGTCAGCGCCGGGTGTTCAACTGCACATCGGCCGCACGCACGGCGGCCACGAATTGCGCCATTTTTTCAGGGTCTTTGGTGCCTTTGACGGGTTTGCCGTCGGGGCCGGTCAGCTCAACGCCGGAGCTGACATCAACGGCCCAAGGCCGCACCGTCAAGATGCCATCGGTCACGTTTGCAGCGTCGAGTCCACCAGACAAAACGAGGCGAGAGCTGACGTTTGGAGGAAGCTGTGACCAATTGAAGGCTGTCCAGTCGAAGGTTTTGCCGCCGCCGCCATAGCCGTCCACCAGTGCGTCGAGCAGGATGGCTTGGGCCAGCGGGTACCGAGCTGCGTATTCTAAAAGATCGAACCCAGGTGCCCCTGGCGCGGTGGGGATGCGCGCGGCTCGCATGTGGCGGTGACCAGTGGCGGCGCAGGTTTCGGGGCTTTCATCGCCATGAAATTGGGCTATTGCGCCCGTATTCATTGCCAAAGCAGCTATCACATTTGTGGCAACTTCGTTCACAAACAGCAGCACGGGGGTGACGAAGGCAGGCAGCCGTCTGGACAACTCTGCTGCGCGCTGGGCCGACACGAACCGGGGGCTTTTGGGGTACAGCACAAAACCGATGGCATCGGCCCCGGCGTGCACGGCGGCGTCCACATCGGCTTCACGGGTCAGGCCGCAGATTTTGATGCGGGTGCGGTGCAGGGCATGTGTCATGGGTGTGAGGGCAACCAGTCAAAGCCGGGCACCGCGTCGGGTAGACCCCATGGGGCGCCGTAGCGGGGACCGAGGAAGTACAGGCCGTCTGGCGAAAACGTGGGTGCAGCCACTTCTCGTGAGCGGGCGTCTAGCACCGTTTTCATCCATGTGGGGTCGCGCAGGCCTTGGCCCACGGCCAGCAGGCAGCCCATGATGTTGCGGATCATGTGGTGCAAAAACGCGCTGCCTTCAAAATCAAACCGCCAGTACGCACCGTGGCGGGTGATGGCAATGGGTTGCAGCGTTTTCACGGGCGACAAGGCCTGGCATTGCGCGGCCCTGAACGAGGTGAAGTCGTGTTCGCCCACCAGAAAGTGGGCCGCCTCTTGCATGGCTTGCAGTGCCAGCGGTCGAAACACCCAGCCTACCCGACCCGCGTCGAGACTGGGGCGCACCGGTGACTCCAGCACCACGTAGCTGTAGCGCCGCGAAGTGGCACACGCCCGGGCATGAAACGCATCGGGCACGTGGCGCGCCCACTGAATGGCAATGTCGGAGGGCAAATACCGGTTGGTGCCGCGCACCCAGGAGCTGTCGGTGCGCTCTATGTCAGTGTCGAAGTGCGCCACTTGCATGAGGCCGTGTACCCCGGCGTCTGTGCGGCCGGCGCACATCACGTTCGGAGGGGGCGCGGCCAGGAACGTGCCCAGCGCGTGTTCCAGCTGGTCTTGCACGGTGCGTCCGCTGGGCTGGCTTTGCCAGCCTTCGTAGGCACCACCGCCGTAACTGATTCCGAGGGCAATCCGCAAGGTGAGAGCCGCCCGTGTCAACCCAAATCGGCCAGGAACGTGCGCGCCTTGGCCTGCAGGGGGCCAGTGGCTTGGTCCACCACCTCTTCCGCGAGTGAGCGGGCACCTTCCATGTCACCAATGGCCAGAAACTCGGCAGCCAGTGAGAGCTTGGTTTCCAGCGGATCGCCTGCGGGGATGTCGTCAAGCACGGGCTCTTTGGCCAACGGCGTGCCACCCAGGTCCAGGGACAAATCTCCCAGATCGAACGACAACATGCCGTTGTCATTGCTCGGCGTTGGTGTGGACGAGGCGGGGGGGGGCGTTTCCGCGAAGCTCAACTCAAAGTCGGGCACCACAGGCTCGACCGCGGGGGGGGCTGCCAGCGGTTCGCGTTCGGCCTGGGTACCTGGGGTGCCGCTGGGCACGTCGAACGACAGGTCGGACGCATCCATCTCGAAGGCGGGTGGCTGTGGGGCGTTGGCGTCAGTTGCGGAGGCGTCTAACGGGGGGGGGATGTTCAGATCGAACGAGATTCCGCTGTCTGCACCGACCGCTGCTGGCGCAGTGCCATCAAGAGAGAAATCCAAGTCCAAATCGAGTGCGCCGTTCTCGGCTGGCACCGGGGCGTTGGCGGGTTGTGGCTCCAGATCGAATGGCCGGGTGTGGGCCATGCCAGGACTCATATCGGGGCTGGACTGGATGGATCCTTCGATCACCGGGGGGCTGCCCCCAGGTTGGTACAAGGGGTTGGCAGGGTCCAGCTCTTGGCCCAACTTCACAGCGTGTTCCCAAGATGGCCCCGATCCTTGTGTCAGGGCATATACCTCGCAGGCCAGCACCTCGAATGATTTGGCATCGCGCCGCTTGGCGTAAATCTCCAGCATCTTGCTGTGAATGGCCACGCGGGAAGGATTCAACCGCATGGCCTCCTTCAGAATTTCTTCGGCTTGCAGGTCTCTGCCATAGGCCAGGTACACGTCGGCCTCGGCCACTGGGTCCACGTCGCCGCCCGCGTCCAACTGACTGGGCGAATACATCATGGATGAGCCCGAAGGCGCGGCCTCAGCCGTGTCCACATTCTGGCCGCCACTGGCGCCAAAGAAGGAATCAGGTTGCAGGCGGCTTTCCAGGTAGGAGCTGTCCACCCCCGAGTTCTTCTTGCGTTGGCGCCAGCGCAATGACCCGAACCCTGCGAGCAAGGCCAGGAGGCCCCCAGCCAGAGGCAGCGCCAGGGGGTTGTCGGTGAGGGTGCCCAGGAGCCCTGCATCTTCCACCGGCGGCTCGACCGCAGCGGACTCCACGGTGGGGCCAGCCGGTGCATCGGGTGCCGCCACGGGCGGCGAAGAGGATTCTTCGGGCGGTGGCGGTGGTGTTTCTGGTGTGGGGGCAGCGGTCGGGGCTGGTTCAGGCGCGGGGCTGGGTTCAGGCACTGATGGTGTGGGTGCTGCTGCGGGGGCTGGCAACGCTGGGGCCGGTGGCGCGACAGCCACCGGGGCGGTGCTTGCCTCCAATTTGGTCAGTTCAGCAATGTTTCGTGCCAGTTCAGCTGCGCGGTCGGTGGCGGCTTGGGCTTGCCGCTCCTGGGCGATTTTCTCCTCTGTGGTCGCGTTGGCACCTGGGGTCTTGGAGAGTTTCAACTGGTCGGCTGACGGGGCCGTTGCGCGTTTGTCGGTGACATCGGTTTGGACTTTGCCCGTGGCTTGCCGTTTGGCGTCGGGTGCCGGGGCGGTGGGCACCGAGCTGGCCAAGCGGCGGCGGAAGGAGTCGAAATCTTTGCTTTGGGCAACGATGGTTTGCTTGGCTTCGCTGGCGTCTAACTGTCCCGCTGTCTGGGCGTCTGGCAGGTCGATGATGGCGCCTGCTTTGATGCGATTGATGTTGCCGTTGATAAACGCTTGCGGGTTGTTGCGCAGCATGGCCACCAGCATTTGTTCGAGCGATACGTTTGCCGGTTTGTGGGAGCCCGCAATACGACCGGCTGTGTCGCCCGAGCGCACGGTCAAGGGGGTGTTTGGCGGTGTGGGGGGGGTTGTCGGTGCGTGCTTGACCGTTGCGGGTTTGGACGTCCGTGAGGGGGCAGGCACAGGTGCAGCGGGTGATGGGGCGGGGCGCGCCGCAGCTGTCGGGGGGGGCGGGGGGGGCAGGGGGGCTGGCAGTGGGGGGGGCACAGGGGCTGCTGGCGCAGGGGCAGGTGGCAGTGCCACCGCTGCGACCACGGGCTCGGGTGTGAGCGGGTTGGTTGTTTTGGGTTTTGGGGGGTCGAACAGCAGGGTGTAGTCGCGCACGATGCGGCCAGACGACCAACTGGCTTCCACAATCAAATCGAGGTAGGGTTCATTGAAGGCGCGTGCCCCGGTCACCTGCACATAGGCCCGGCCATCGGCCCGGCGTTGCACGCTGAGGTTGACATGGGTCAGCCCGGGATTGAATTCCAGTCCTGCCGCACGAAATGCGGCAGGCGATGCCAGCTCCACTGTCAGGCTGGCGGCTTCGGCCGAAGTGACCTGTGCCAAGTCGATTTCGGCCCGCAGAGGTTCGCCCAGGGTTGATTGCACCACCAAGCGGCCCAACGCCAAGGCTTGTGCGTCAAGGGGGGTGAGCACTGCGCAAGACAACACCACAGCCCCTGCCAGGGCCGTGAGACCCTGACCCAACCCCCATTGGGGCCGCCGGCCCGCCCGTGCGGTGTGGGATGAAAGAGGAGGCGATGGGGGAAAAAGGAGCACAAAAACCTCGACGTGAATGGCCGGAAATTGACCTTAGCATCAACGCGTTACGCTGACAAGCTGCAGTGCTGCCCGGGTTTTGGTGGCACCGAAATGCGGTGCCGAGGCCGGTGTGTGGCGTTGCCTGTGTGCAACGTGTGTGGTGTGCTTGCCCCGATGGGTGGGTGAGGCAAGCAGGGTGCATCACGCAGTCAGCAGAATGCGCAGCATCCGGCGCAGTGGCTCGGCAGCGCCCCACAACAATTGGTCGCCGATGGTAAACGCCCCCACGTACTCGGGGCCCATGGCCAGCTTGCGCACGCGGCCCACGGGAATGGTCATGGTGCCGGTCACGGCCACGGGGGTGAGGTCCTTGATGGAGGCTTCGCGGGTGTTGGGCACCACTTTCACCCACGGGTTATCGGCGGCAATCATGGCTTCGATGTCGGCCACGGGCACGTCTTTTTTCAGCTTGAAGGTCAGGGCCTGGCTGTGGCAGCGCATGGCACCCACCCGCACGCAGAAACCGTCCACGGGAATGGCGCTGGAGTCGAAGCCTTCGCCCATGCCAAGGATCTTGTTGGTTTCGGCCATGCCTTTCCATTCTTCCTTGGATTGGCCGTTGCCCAAGTCTTTGTCGATCCAGGGAATCAGAGAGCCGCCCAGCGGCACACCGAAATTGGCGGTCTCAGCCGCTGACAGACCGCGCTGGGTGGCGATGACCTGGCGGTCGATTTCCAGGATGGCGCTTTTGGGGTCGTCCAGCAGGTTGCGCACCGAGGCGTTCAGCGTGCCGTATTGCGTCAGCAGTTCGCGCATGTGCTGGGCACCGCCGCCGGAAGCGGCCTGGTAGGTCTGGGTGCTCATCCATTCCACCAAGCCCGCTTTGTAGAGTGCGCCCACGCCCATCAGCATGCAGCTGACGGTGCAGTTGCCGCCCACCCAGTTTT
>CAYFFJ010000095.1:0-7756 GCA_964342395.1 uncultured Hydrogenophaga sp. | reverse complement strand
TCCCCGCCCAGCCATGAACCACCCCGCCACCCCGTTCGGCAAAGCCGGCACCCAGACCCTGACGCTGACCGGCCTGCGCTTCGATGCCAACCTGGGCATCCTGGAGCAGGAAAAATGCGCGCCCCAACCCATTCAGGTGGACGCCGAGCTGAACCAGGGCACCCAGCCGCTGCTGCCCGCCGACGACGACATCAACCACGTGCTGGACTACCGCAAGGTGCGGCAAATCATCATTGACGAGTGCACAGCCGAACACGTCAACCTGCTGGAAACGCTGATCGGCAAACTGGCGCACCGCCTGATGCAGCTGCCCGGCGTGATCGGCGTGCGCGTGAAAATCGCCAAGCTCGAAATTTTTGACGACTGCGAAGTGGCCATTCGCATGCAAAGCGGGCAGTGGTGAACACCCGCGACCGGCGATTTCAAGTTGAATTTAAAAAGTTATCTGATTTTTATAACTTTTGAAACTTCAATACAATTGGCGCATGAACCCCATCCACAACCCGTTTTCGCCAGGTGCAGGCACGCCACCACCCGAGCTGGCAGGCCGTGACACGCTTCGCGAAACGGTCAACGTGGCGCTGCAACGCGCCCGCATCGGGCGGCCTGCCAAAAGCGCCATCTTGATCGGCTTGAGGGGTGTGGGCAAAACGGTGCTCCTCGACCGCATGCGCGACGATGCGGAAGCAGCAGGCATACACACCATTCGGCTGGAAGCCCCAGAAGGCCGGTCGCTGCCAGCCATGTTGGCCCCTCAACTTCGGCAAGGCCTGCTTCGGCTGAGCCAGGTGGATCAAGCCAAAGACATGGCCGTGCGAGCGCTGCGGGCACTGACCGGTTTTGCCAAAAGTCTCAAAGTCACCTTCAACGACATCGAAGTGGGGTTTGACCACGAGGCCGAACCAGGGCTGGCCGACAACGGCGATCTTGAACACGATTTGCAAGCCCTGATCGAGCAAACCGGCAGGGCCGCCAAAGCCGCCGGAACCGCACTGGCCATCTTCATCGACGAGCTGCAGCACGTGCCAGACGCCCAGCTGGCAGCCCTGATCACAGCCCTGCACCGCACCGAGCAGCGCCAGTTGCCCGTGGTGCTGGTGGGGGCGGGACTGCCGCAGCTGCGGGGGCAAATGGGCAATGCCAAGTCTTACGCCGAAAGGTTGTTTGACTTTCCATTCATCGGCGCACTGACACCGGAAGCAGCGGCCCAAGCCATCGAAAAACCCCTGCACAAAGAAGGCGTGCACATCACACCCGATGCCTTGGCCGAACTGCTGCAGGTGACACAGGGTTACGCCTACTTTTTGCAGGCCTGGGGCAGTTTCACGTGGCAAGCAGCAGAGGGAAGTCCGATTGACATCGCCGCCGTCGGCAAAGCACACCTCACGGCCATTGCCGGGCTCGACGAGAGCTTTTTTCGCGTGCGCTTTGACCGGTGCACACCCAAAGAGAAAAAATACCTCCGCGCCATGGCCGAATTGGGGGAAGGCCCACACCGCTCAGGCGACGTTGCCGCTTGTATGAACGAAAAAGTGTCATCCCTGGCCCCCACACGCAGCAGCCTGATCGGCAAAGGCATGGTCTGGAGCCCCAACCACGGCGACACGGCTTTCACCGTGCCCATGTTCGACGCGTTCATGAAGCGCATCATGCCGGGCCAAGACTGGCTCTGAAGGCGCCACCTCCACACACAAAATGAACATCGAACACGAAAACCACAAACTGGAAAAACGCCTGTGCCGCCTCACAGGCCAGGCCATCGTGGACTACAACATGATTGGCGAGGGCGACAAGGTGATGGTCTGCCTCTCGGGCGGCAAAGACAGCTATGGCCTGCTGGACATTTTGTTGAAGCTGCAAGCCCGTGCACCCGTGCGCTTTGAGCTGATCGCGGTCAACCTCGACCAGAAGCAGCCCGGCTTCCCCGACCACATCCTGCCCGCCTACCTCACGCAGCTGGGCGTGCCGTTTCACATTGAAAACCAGGACACCTACAGCATCGTCAAACGCGTGGTGCCCGAGGGCAAAACCCTGTGCAGCCTGTGCAGCCGCCTGCGCCGGGGCATTTTGTACCGGGTGGCCAGCGAACTGGGGGCCACCAAAATCGCACTGGGCCACCACCGCGACGACATATTGGCCACTTTTTTTCTGAACATGTTTTTCGGCGCCAAGCTCAAAAGCATGCCCCCCAAACTGGTCAGCGACGATGGCCGCCACACCGTCATCCGCCCGTTGGCCTACGTGGCCGAAAAAGACCTGGTGCGCTGGGCGCAGGTGCGCGAATTCCCCATCATCCCGTGCACCCTGTGCGGCAGCCAGGAAAACCTGCAGCGCAAACAGGTGGGCAACCTGCTCAAGGAATGGGACAAGCAGCACCCTGGCCGCCTGGACAACATGGCCCGCGCCCTGCAAAACGTGGTGCCCAGCCACCTGATGGACCGCGCCCTGTTCCCGTTCGAAACCTTGGTGCCCACCGGCGTGGCCAGCGAAGACGGCGACAAAGCCTTTGACGCCGAAGACCTGCCCAGCACCAATGCTTTTGCGGGCCTGCCACCGCTGCAAGTCATTTCACTCGCCCCCACACCATGACCACACCACACACCCCCTTCCCCGTCCACCGCACGCGCCGTTGGCTGGGCCTGGCGGGTGTGGGCGTGGCTGCCGCCTTGCTGGCAGGCTGCGCCAGCGTCATGCGGGTGGACAGCCAGGTGAAAACTTATGCGCAATGGCCATCTGGCGCTTTATCAACGGGCAAAGTTCACTACCGTTTTGAAAGACTCCCTTCACAAACCAGCGCCGAAACCGCACGGCCACAGGCCGACCTGGAAAGCAGGGTGGCCACGGCCCTGGCACGGGCAGGCTGGGCGCCTGGCGCCAGCGGCGACACCCCCCGCTGGCAAGTGCAGGTGACGGCCCGCACCGACAAACTGGCCCGCGCCCCCTGGGAACGCCCAGAGGACCACCGCTGGGGCATGGGCGGCCTGTGGATAGGCGGTGGCAGCCACAAAGGCGGGTTTTTCGCGATGGAAACGCCCTATTACCTGCGCCACCTGTCGGTGGTGGTGCGCGACACCCAAACCGCCCAGGTGGTGTTTGAAACCTCCGCCGCCCACGACGGCCGCTGGAACGACAGCCCCGGTCTGTGGCAGGCCATGGCCGATGCCGCGCTTGAGGGCTTCCCCCAGCCCGCCCAGGCCCAACGCCAGGTCAACATCGACATCCCACGCTGAGGCACGCCACCCGCAGGGGTGGGGTCAACGCGACGGCGACGGCGGCGGCAGCGACTCCAGCAGCTCGGCCAGGATGGCCGCCAGGTCTTCCACGCTGTCTTGTTTGCTCAGCACCTGGGTCACACCCTCGGTCAGGGCTTCGGCCTGCATGCCGGGGGTGACATGGCCCGAGGTGATGACCATGGGCACATCGGGCCGCACCCGCTTCACACGGCGCACCACGTCCAGCCCACTGAAAGTGGGCATGTTGTAGTCGGTCACCAGCAAGTCCAGATCGTTGGGGTGGGCTTCGATGAAGGCCAGGGCCTGCTCGGCCCGCTCAAAGGCAGACACCCGGTAGCCCCGCTTTTTGAGCATGCGGGTGATCAGATAGACCATGGCCTCGTAGTCGTCGATGTAGACCACGTGCCGGGTCAACGGGTTGCCAGGCGGCGGGACAGGTACCGCCGGCACAGACGGGGCTGGGGCCAGCACGGGCAGCGGCTGGGGTGCGGCCACGCGAGGCAGCCACAACTCGAAGCGCGTGCCCCGCCCGGGCACGCTGAAGACCTCGATGCGCCCCTGGTGGGCCTGCACAATGCCGTGCACCACGGCCAGCCCCAACCCGGCGGCGGGCAACCCATCGGGAGACTCGGCAAAAAAGGGTTCGAACAAACGGCGCAGCACCTCGGGCGAAGTGCCAGGCCCGGTGTCTTGCACCACCAGGTTTGCGCCAGCCCCGTCGGCGCAGGGGCTCACCGAGAGCAACACCTCTCCCACTCGCCCACGCAGCGCCTGCACCGCGAAAGTGCAAAGGTTGAGCACCGCCTGCTGCATCTGGCTGGCGTCGGCCAACACGTGCACCGGCTCCGCAGCCGGGGTGCAACGCAGCGTGGCACCGTCGGGCAGCCCGGGCTGCGCCTGCCCCACACACTGCGCCACCAGGCCGCCCCATTCCAGCACGGTCATGCGTTGGGGCAAGCGGCGGCTGAACACCAAAATCTGGTCCACCAGGGTTTGGGCTTGCGCCACTGCCTGAGCCACCCCGGCCAGGGGCACCAAGGCGGGGTGGGGAACGGGCAATTCACGCCGCACCTGTGTCAGGGCATCCAACTGGTGGTTCAGCAGCTTGCTGAAGGCTTTGGCCACACCCGCCGCCAGGTTGCCCAGGGCTTCGAGCTTTTGCGATTCGCGCAACCGGTCTTCCAGCCCCTGCTGGGCGGTTTGGGCGTTCACACGCTCGGTCACATCGGTCAGGTGACCGGCAAAACGCACGGGAGCCCCCTGGTCGTTGCACACCAGTTGGCCGCGCCCGTGAAACCAGCGGTAGGCCCCGTTGTGGCAGCGCAGGCGGTATTCCTGGTCAAACCCAGGGCTGTGGCCCCTCAGGTGGGCGTGCCACTGGCGCATCACGCGTTCGACGTCGTCGGGGTGCAAATGGCTGCGAAAGCTGAACTGGGCGTCAAACACCTCAGGGCTGGGGTACGCCAACAGGGCCTGAAAGCGGGGGGAGTAATACACCTGGTCGGTGACCATGTCCCAGTCCCACAAGCCATCGTTCGAGCCCCGGGTGGCCAACTCCAGCCGCTCGCGGGTGGCGCGCAGGGCCAACTCGGCGAGCTTGCGTTCGGTGATGTCGGTGTGGGTGCCCACCATGCGCAACGGCTGGCCATTGGCCGCGCGGCTGACCACCAGCCCCCGCGACAGCACCCAGATCCAGCGCCCGTCCTTGTGGCGCACCCGGTGCTCGTTGCGGTAGCTGGCCGCTTGGCCCGACCAATGGGCCTGGCGGTCGGCCTGCATGCGGGGCACGTCATCGGGGTGGGTGAGGCTGTCGAGGTCGGCCGCAAATTGCAGCTCATCGGCGTCGCCGTACCCGTAAATGGCCTTCAGGCGGGGTGAAAAATACTCGCGGCCAGTGGCAATGTCCCAGTCCCACACGCCATCGCCCACGCCCTCCAACAACCCGAGCAAAGACAGATCGGTCAACCCAGCCATGGCACTGCGGCCCGGCACCCCGCCATCGGACGGTGAAAGAGACACAGGGGCAACAGGGTCGGGCATGGGAAGAGGCATCGGGCGGTCAGCGGCGCATGGTACTGCGCCCGTTAAAGTTCGGGTAGACGCGCCAGCGGCCCAGCCACCCCAACCAAGGTTTTTCTGTGCAAGCCACCCGACTCATCGTTCTTCGCCACGGCGAAACCACCTGGAACAAAGACACCCGCATCCAGGGCCACACCGACATCGACCTGAACGACACCGGGCGCTGGCAGGCCCAACGGCTGGGCCGGGCATTGGCCGACGACCCATTGGCCGCGGTCTACAGCAGCGACCTTCGACGCGCCGTTGACACCGCTCAGGCCGTGGCCCAGGCCCAGCGGCTGGACGCCGTGACCCATTGCGGCTTGCGCGAGCGCTGCTTTGGCATGCTGGAAGGGCTGACCTGGGCCGAAATTGAAACCTTGCACCCCGAAGAAGCGGTGGCCTGGCGCACCCGGGTGCCCGCCTGGGCGCCGACCGGGGGCGAATCGCTGGTGGTGCTGCGCGAACGCGTGCTGGGTGTGCTCAACGAATTGGCGCAGCGCCACGTGGGTGAGCAGATTGCGCTGGTGGCCCACGGCGGCGTGCTCGACATCATTTACCGCGCCGCCACCGGACTGGCGCTTCAATCGCCGCGCAGCTGGTTGCTGAAAAACACGGCCATCAACCGCTTGCTGTGGACCCCCGAAAGCCTGACCCTGGTGGGCTGGGGCGACGTGGCCCACCTGGAAAGCGACGAAGCCCCGCTGGACGAAAAAACCACCTGAGCCCCCGCCACACAGGCAGGGCAAGGGGGCTTCATGCCTCGGCCATCTCCCGGCTGTACGAGCGGCTTGAATCCACCAGCATGCGGGTGTAGGCGTGTTGGGCGGCGTTGTTGCACAGGGCTTCGGTGCTCAGGCTTTCCACAATGCGCCCCTGCTGCATCACCGCCACCTGGTCGCACAGGTGGGCCACCACACCCAGGTCGTGGGTGACCATCAGGTACGTCAGGCCGTCACGCTCGCGCAGGTCGGCCAGCAGGTTCAAGATTTCGGCCTGCACCGACACGTCAAGGGCCGAAGTGGGCTCGTCCAGCAGCAGCACACGCGGCTCCAGAATCAATGCACGGGCAATCGCCACGCGCTGGCGCTGGCCACCCGAGAGCTGGTGCGGGTAGCGGAAGCGAAAACTGCTGTTCAACCCCACCTTGGCCAGGATGCTGTCGATGCGTTCGCCCTCCTGGTCCAGCCCGTGGATGCGCAGCGGCTCGGCCAGCACGGTGTGAATGGTGTGGCGCGGGTGCAGCGAACCATAGGGGTCCTGAAACACCATCTGCACCTCGCGGCACAGGGCGCGGTCGCGCTTGTGGCCCAGGCTGCGGCCGGCAATGTGGAGTTGGCCTTTCCAGTGGGTGTACTGCCCCGCCAGGCAGCGCAGCACGGTGGTTTTGCCCGAACCCGATTCGCCCACCAGCCCGAAGGACTGGCCGACTTGTACTTGCAGGTTGACGTTGTTGAGCACGTTGACGGCCCCGAAGGCCAGGTGCAGGGCGTTGACTTGGATCATGGTCATGGGGTGGTCTTTCAGCGGCTTCAGGCGGTCAGCCACGCGGGGTCGCGTTGCAACACCGGCAGGCGGGCGCGGCGCTGGTCCAGGCTGGGCAGGGCACTGAGCAGGCCTTGGGTGTAGGGGTGCTGGGCGTGGTCCAGGTCGGCGGCGGCAATGCTTTCCACCACCCGCCCGGCGTACATCACCAGCACGCGGTCGCAAAAATGGCGCACCAGGTTCAGGTCGTGGCTGATGAAGACCAGACCCAGGCCGCGCTGGCCCACCAGGTCGTCCAGCACGGCCAACACCTGCAGGCGCACCGACACGTCCAGGGCCGAGGTGGGCTCGTCGGCAATCAAAATTTCGGGCTCGGTGATGAGCATCATGGCAATCATGATGCGCTGGCCCATGCCGCCGGAGACCTCGTGCGGGTACAGGTTGAACACCCGCTGCGGCTCGCGGATGCGCACCGACGCCAGCATGGCCAGGGCCCGTTCGGTGGCTTCGGCACGTGGTACCTGGTTGTGCGCCAGGTAGGCCTCGGCAATCTGCTGGCCCACACGCACCACCGGGTTGAGCGAGTACTTGGGGTCTTGCATGATCATGGACATGCGCTTGCCGCGGATGGCCTGCAGGGTCTTCGGGCTGGCGTTCAGCAGGTCGATGCCGTCAAACGCCAGCTTGCGGGCGGTGATCTGGGCGCTGCGCGGGTGCAGCTTGAGCAGCGCCCGGCCCACGGTGGATTTGCCAGAGCCTGACTCGCCCACGATGGCCAGCTTTTCGCGCGACAGGCTGAACGACACACCGCGCACGGCGTGCACAGGGCCATCGGGCGTGGCGAAGCGGATGTGCAGGTCTTCGACTTGCAGCTTGGCGGACGATGGGATGACGGAAGCGTTGTGCATGGCGGGTTCACTCATGGCGGGGGTCGAGCACGTCCCGCAGGCCATCGCCCAGCAGGTTGAAGGCCAGGCTGA
>CAYFFJ010000094.1:4540-7957 GCA_964342395.1 uncultured Hydrogenophaga sp. | reverse complement strand
TCCTCTATGAAGAGCAGACGCGGCGCGGCATCAGCATCAAGCACTGGGAAGAGTTCGAGGACGTGGCCGACCACTGCACCGTGTGCCACAAGTGCGAGTCGCCGTGCCCGGTGAAGATCGACTTTGGCGACGTGTCCATGAACATGCGCAACCTGCTGCGCAAGATGGGCAAAAAAAGCTTCCGCCCGGCGGCGGCTTTTCAGAGCTGGTTCATCGGCACCGCAAATCCTGCGGCCATCAACGTGGCCCACACACTCACGGCTTGGAGTTTCGGTGCCCAAAGGCTGGCCAACAGGCTGCTGGGCAAGGTCGTCCGCAAACAGACCAGTGCACCCCCAGCCACGGTGGGCAAGCCGCCCATCAAAGAGCAGGTGATTCACTTCATCAACAAGAAAATGCCGGGTGGCTTGCCCAAAAAAACCGCACGCGCTTTGCTGGACATCGAAGACAGCAACTACGTGCCCATCATCCGCGACCCTCAAAGCACCACGGCGGACACCGAGGCGGTGTTTTATTTCCCCGGCTGTGGCTCGGAGCGGCTTTTCAGCCAGGTGGGACTGGCCACACAGGCCATGCTGTGGCACGCAGGGGTGCAAACCGTGTTGCCCCCGGGGTACCTGTGCTGCGGTTATCCCCAGCGTGGCAGCGGTGACTTCGACAAAGCCGAAAAAATGATCACCGACAACCGGGTGCTGTTCCACCGAGTGGCCAACACGCTGAACTACCTGGACATCAAAACCGTGGTGGTGAGCTGCGGCACGTGCTACGACCAGCTGCAGGGCTACCAGTTCGACAAGATATTCCCAGGCTGCCGCATCATCGACATCCACGAGTACCTGCTGGAAAAGGGCATCACCCTGCAGGGCCAGGGCGGCTACCTGTACCACGACCCGTGCCACAGCCCCATGAAGCTCCAGGAACCCCTGAAAACCGTGAAGGCACTGATGGGCGAGCAGGTGTTGCAAAGCCCGCGTTGCTGCGGAGAAAGTGGGGGCCTTGCCACCTCCAGGCCCGATGTTTCCACACAAATCAGGTTCCGCAAGGAAGAGGAAATTCGCAAAGGCGAGGCCGCCCTGCGCCAGTCCGGCGCGGTGGACCTGGGGGCCAATGTGAAGGTGCTGACCAGCTGCCCCAGCTGCCTGATGGGGTTGAACCGCTACCAGGACGACCTGAGCAACGGCCTGCTGGAGGCCGACTACATCGTGGTCGAAATGGCCAAAGTCATTTTGGGAGACAACTGGATGCCTGCCTATGTGGAGCGTGTCAACCAGGGCGGCATAGAGCGGGTGCTGGTGTGAAGGGCACTGCCACTGCCCTTGCGCCCACCACCTGCCCGTTGTGCCAGACCGACGGTGGCAACCTCGTTGCCCGGCTGGGCGTGTGCCGCGTCATCCGCGCCGACGAGCCCGGCTTTCCCGCGTTCTACCGTGTGGTGCTGAACGACCACGTGGCCGAATGGAGCGACGTGCCAGAGGTCGACCAGCTCGAAGTCATGCGCGTGGTCAACACCGTCGAGCGCGTGCTGCGTGAGCAGCTGCACCCCGCCAAAATCAACTTGGCTGCGCTGGGCAACGTGGTGCCCCACGTGCATTGGCACGTGATCGCCCGGTTCGATTGGGACAGCCATTTCCCCGCCCCCATCTGGGCCCCGCCCCAACGCATGGCGGAGCCTGGCCAGGTGTCGGTGCTGGCGCACCTGATGCCCCGTGTGGACGACGTGTTGCGCCATCGGCTGCGGCCCTGACAACCCCAGTTTGCCCACCCCTGATCCAGGAGATTTTCATGGCTGGTATGACCCCCCACACCCCCAACCCCCAGTCGGTCACCCTGCACCAGCAGTCCAAGGTGCTGGAGGTGGGTTTTGACAACGGGCAAACCTTCCGCATCCCGTTTGAATTGATGCGCGTGTGCTCACCGTCTGCCGAAGTGCAGGGCCATGGTCCGGGCCAGGCGGTGCTGCAAACCGGCAAACGCCAGGTGGGCGTGGTGGCGCTGGAGCCCGTGGGCAACTACGCGCTGCAGCCCACGTTTTCCGATGGACACGACAGCGGCATTTTTTCCTGGGATTACCTTTATTTTCTCGGCTCGCAGGCCGATGAACTGTGGGCGGATTACAACGCCCGCCTGGCCGCCGCGGGCGTTGACCGCGATGCGCCCATGCCCGACAACACCGGCCACGCCTGCGCCAGCCATTGACACCCAACATCGAACCATGAGCGCCACACACTTCGGTTTCCAGTCGGTTGACGAGCAAGAAAAAGCCCGCAAGGTCAGGGGGGTGTTCGACTCCGTGGCCCCGAAATACGACGTCATGAACGACGTCATGTCCATGGGCCTGCACCGCATCTGGAAGGCCTACACCCAGACCGTGGCCAACGTGCGCGAGGGCATGCAGGTGCTCGACATCGCGGGTGGCACGGGTGACCTGTCGCTGGGGTTTGCACCCCGCGTGGGCAAAACCGGCACCGTGGTGCACACCGACATCAACGAAGCCATGCTGCGCGAAGGCCGCGCCCGCTTGCTGAACAAGGGCATTGTGTTGCCCACCCTGGTGTGCGATGCCGAGAAACTGCCGTTCCCCGACCACCATTTCGACGTGGTGTCCGTGGCGTTCGGATTGCGCAACATGACGCACAAAGATGCGGCATTGGCCGAGATGTGTCGGGTACTGAAACCCAGCGGTCGGTTGTTTGTGTTGGAGTTTTCCCGCGTGGCCAAACCCCTGGAAAAGGCGTATGACTGGTACTCGTTCAACCTCTTGCCGAAACTGGGCGGGCTGATTGCCAACGACGAAGCCAGCTACCGCTACCTGGCCGAGTCCATTCGCATGCACCCCTCTCAAGAAGAGCTGAAGGTGCTGATGAAAGCGGCCGGTTTTGGCCATGTGGACATCCACAACCTCACCGGCGGTGTGGTGGCCTTGCACGTGGGCACCAAGTGCTGACGGTGCCGGTGGCACAGGCTGAGTTGGGTGTGTGAGTGTGTGAGTGTGATTTTGGGGAGATCGTCATGAAGTTGCTGTCTGTCGTGTTGGTGGTGTTTCTGGCCTTGGGGGGCGACATGGCATCGGCCAAGCGTTTGGGCGGTGGTGCCCCGGTGGGCAAGCAGTCTGCCAATGTCACGCAGCCGCAAGCGGCCCCCCCCACCGCCGCCCCAGCGGCCGTGCCCGCAGTGGCTTCTCCGGCCGTGGCTGCGCCGCCTGCAGCACCTGCGCCGGCCAAACCTTGGATGGGCATGTTGGGAGGGGTGGCCGCAGGCTTGGGTCTGGCTTGGCTGGCATCATCGTTGGGCCTGGGCGAGGTGCTTGGCCAGGTGCTGTTGTTTGGCCTGTTGGCTGTGTTGGCCATGGCGGTGCTGGGGTGGGCTTGGCGCAAGCGCGCGGTGCGCGCGGGCGATGCGCCAGCTGGGTTGGGCGGG
>CAYFFJ010000094.1:0-4530 GCA_964342395.1 uncultured Hydrogenophaga sp. | reverse complement strand
TTTACCAAGGCGCGTCGGGCCGTGGGGGGTCGCCCCGCCACTACAGCCCTCAGAACGTGGGCAACGACGCATCGGCCCGGCCATGGGAGCGCACCACCACGGGCTTCGAACCCAGCCGCTTTGGCGACGTCTCTGCGACCGGGGGCTTGATGGGGTCGGGGCTGGTCAATGCCCCTGCCTGGGGCATTCCGCAAGGCTTTGATGTGGACGCCTTTTTGCAGGCCTCCAAAACCAACTTCATCGGTTTGCAATCGGCGTGGGACCGTTCAGACATCCCCAGCTTGCGCGCCATGATGACGGACGACATGCTGGCCCAGATCAAAGCCCAGCTGCTCGACCGCGAGCAACACTCCGGCAGCGTCCACAACGTGACCGAGGTGGTGATGCTGGAAGCCCGTTTGCTGGGCATCGAAGAGCTGGAGCATGCCCACATGGCCAGCGTCGAGTTCTCCGGCATGATCCGTGAAGAGGTGTCCGCTGGCCCCAACCCGTTCCGTGAGGTCTGGAACATCACGCGACCCAAGTCCGGTTCGGGTGGTTGGCTGGTGGCGGGGGTGCAAGCGTTGCAGTGAGCGTGTGCGCACACAATGCCCTTTTTTCTTGTTTTTGCCTTTGTTGTCTGGGCCTTTCTTCATGCTTCAAAACCTGGTTGATGCCATTCAGCCCCCTGCTTGGGTGGTGGACGAACTTCAAAACCGCGTGGTCTTGCTGATCAACCACGTGTTGTACCAAGAGCCCCAAGCCGTCGAGCGTGTGCGTCGGCAGCAGGGCAAAACCGCCCGCTTGGTGTGGGGCCGGTTCGATTTGTCTCTGCAGGCCACTCCGGCCGGTCTGCTCGAAAGGCCCATGGTGGTGCCCCCCCCCGACCTGACGGTCACACTCACCCAGACGGCTTTGCCTGATTTGTTCCAGACCGTGCTGCAGGGGCAAAAGCCCACGGTCAACATCGAGGGGGATGTGCAATTGGCCGCCGAAGTGGCGTGGTTGGTGGACAACCTGCGCTGGGACGTGGAAGAGGACCTGGCCCGCGTGGTGGGCGATGTGCCCGCCGCCACGCTGGTGCGGGGCGTGGCGCTGGCGGTCGATGGTGTCAAGGCCTTTGCCACTCGCTGGCGGCCCGGCGCTGCGGCTGCCCACGCGTCTGCCCCATGACGCGGGTGTTGCGCGGCGTTTTCATTCTGTGGGTGGTGTTGTGCCACGGTTTGGACGAGCTGGTGCTTTCCAGCTTTTCAAACCCCTGGTTGCAGCGCCTGGCCCGTTTTACCCGGTTGGGGCGCAAGCTGACCCAACCGCGCGGCGAGCGGCTGAGATTGGCGCTGGAGTCGTTGGGTCCCATTTTTGTCAAATTTGGCCAAGTGTTGTCCACCCGGCGGGATTTGCTACCCCCCGACATCGCCGACGAATTGGCCCACTTGCAAGACCGTGTGCCGCCGTTCCCCAGTGCGGTGGCAGTGGCCACCATCGAACGCGCATTTGGCCGCCCTGTGGACCAGGTGTTTGCCCAGTTTGACCGCACGCCGGTGGCCAGTGCGTCCATTGCGCAGGTGCACTTTGCGGTGTTGTCTGATGGGCGGGAGGTGGCCGTGAAGGTGTTGCGGCCCAACATGCTGCCGGTCATTGAAAAAGACCTGGGGCTGATGCGCACCATGGCCACCTGGGTGGAGCGACTGTCGGCCGATGGCCGCCGCTTGAAGCCCCGCGAGGTGGTGGCCGAATTCGACAAATACCTGCACGACGAACTGGACCTGTTGCGCGAAGCCTCCAGCGCCGCTCAGTTGCGCCGCAACATGCAGGACCTGAACCTGGTGCTCATCCCCGAAATGGTGTGGGACTATTGCCACGCCGACGTGATGGTGATGCAGCGCATGACCGGTGTGCCCATCAGCCAGATCGACCGGCTGCGTGCCGCGGGGGTGGACATCAAAAAACTGGCACGTGACGGCGTGACGTTGTTTTTCACCCAGGTGTTCCGCGACGGCTTTTTTCATGCTGACATGCACCCGGGCAACATCCAGGTCAGCTTGGCCCCAGAGACCTTCGGACGGTACATCTCGCTGGACTTTGGCATCGTGGGCACGCTGACCGAGTTCGACAAAGAGTACCTGGCGCAAAATTTCACGGCATTTTTCCAGCGTGACTACAAACGGGTGGCCGAATTGCACATCGAGTCCGGTTGGGTGCCACCCTCCACCCGCGTGGACGAACTGGAAGCCGCCATTCGCGCCGTGTGTGAACCGTACTTTGACCGCCCGCTGAAAGAGATTTCACTGGGCATGGTGCTGATGCGCCTGTTCCAGACGTCGCGCCGTTTTCACGTGGAAATTCAACCTCAATTGGTGTTGCTGCAAAAAACCTTGCTCAATATCGAGGGCTTGGGACGTCAACTCGACCCCGAGCTGGATTTGTGGAGCACGGCCAAACCCTTCCTGGAGAAATGGATGCTGGAACAGGTGGGCCCTGCCAAGTTGTGGCAACAGCTGAAGGCCGAGGCCCCTCACTACGCCAAGCTGCTGCCCGCTTTGCCCAGGCTGTTGCACGAAGCCTTGCAACGCCAGGCCCATCCCCTGCCGCCACCGGAGTTGCTGGCCCTGCTGGCCGAACAGCGCCGCACCAACCGCCTGCTGCAAGCGGTGGTGTATGCCGGTTTGGGTTTTGCCGGCGGTTTGTTGGCCATGCAGCTGTATTTGCACCTGCGTTGGGTGTGAGGGCCCGCGCCGAGGCACGCCAGGCTTGAAAACAGGGCCGCCACCTATAATTTCAGGTTTTGTTGACTTTCCCACCGGGTTCAAGCTTTATGCCTATCTATGCGTACAAATGCGGGTCTTGTGGACATGCCAAAGACGTTTTGCAGAAGATGTCAGATGCGCCGCTGACCGCCTGCCCCCACTGTGGGGCTGACGCGTTTTCCAAACAACTCACCGCAGCCGGCTTTCAGCTGAAGGGGTCTGGCTGGTACGCCACCGATTTCCGCGGGGGTTCGGGCGGCGGTGCTGCTGCGGCCGCCACTGCTGGTGCCACAGCCACAGAGCCTGCCGCATCAGGCGCTTCGTCCTCTGACACCAGTGCGTCTGCGCCGGCTGCCACATCTTGTGGCGGCTCCTGTGCGTGCCACTGAGGTGCTGTTGATGGCCGCTTTGCGCAAATGGCTGTTTTCCGGCTTGTTGGTGCTGGTGCCGTTGATCATCACCCTGTGGGTGATCGATTGGGTGGTTTCCACCCTGGACAGAACCCTGCACATACTGCCTGCCCGTTGGCAGCCTGACCAATGGTTGGGTTGGCACATACCGGGCCTGGGGGTGCTGTTTGCGCTGGTGGTGGTGCTCAGCATCGGGGCCATGGCCTCCAATATCGTGGGCAACCGGCTCGTCAGTTGGTGGCACGCATTGCTGCACCGCATTCCGGTGGTGCGTTCCATTTACTCGGGTGTGAAGCAGGTGTCAGACACCTTGTTTTCCGAAAAAGGCAATGCCTTTCGCCAGGCACTGTTGGTGCAGTGGCCCCACCCCGGCATGTGGACCATTGCCTTTTTGACCGGTACGCCCAGCGGTGACGTGGCCTCGAAACTGCCCGCAGACTGCGTCAGCGTGTTCGTGCCCACCACCCCCAACCCCACGGGGGGGTATTTCGTGATGGTGAAAAAGTCCGATTGCGTTGAACTGTCCATGAGCGTGGACGAGGCGCTGACTTACGTGGTGTCCATGGGCGTGATCGTGCCTGGTGGTGCCACCCCTCCCTCTTCTGTGTGACCGACAGCCCACCACGGGCTGTTTTCTCTTGATTTGAAAGACAACAACATGGCTATGCGCTCCCACTATTGCGGTCTGGTGACCGAGGCCCTGCTGGGCCAAACCGTGACCCTGTGTGGCTGGGTCAACCGCCGCCGTGACCATGGTGGTGTGATTTTTGTGGACCTGCGTGACCGCGAAGGGCAGTGCCAAGTGGTGTGCGACCCTGACCGCCCTGACATGTTCAAAACCGCCGAAGACGTGCGCAGCGAGTTTTGTGTGATGGTCAAAGGCCTGGTGCGCGCGCGCCCCGATGGCACCACCAACGACCACCTCAAAAGCGGCAAGATCGAGGTGCTGTGCCACGAACTGACGGTGCTCAACCCCTCCGTCACGCCCCCGTTCACCATGGACGACGACAACCTGTCGGAGACCACCCGCCTGACACACCGCGTGCTGGACCTGCGCCGCCCGCACATGCAGAAAAACCTCATGCTGCGCTACAAGGTGGCCATGGAGGTGCGCAAGTTTCTGGATGCCAACGGCTTCATCGATATCGAAACCCCCATGCTCACCAAGAGCACGCCCGAAGGCGCACGCGATTATTTGGTGCCCAGCCGGGTGAACGATGGCCAGTTTTTTGCGCTGCCCCAGTCCCCCCAGCTGTTCAAACAGCTGCTGATGGTGGCGGGCTATGACCGCTATTACCAAATCACCAAGTGCTTCCGCGACGAAGACCTGCGTGCCGACCGCCAGCCCGAGTTCACGCAGATCGATATCGAGACCTCGTTCCTGACCGAGGAAG
>CAYFFJ010000093.1:0-8194 GCA_964342395.1 uncultured Hydrogenophaga sp. | reverse complement strand
TTCATGCTCCTTGTTGACATGCTATGCCTCACACACAAAATTTCTGACAGGCTCGCACCGCCAGCCACTTCCCTGCAGCCCATCAGCGCAACAACCGTGACAGTTGCAAAATCCCCCCAGTTTCCCCTTCCCACCCGTCTGCTGCTTTCAGCTTCAGGGCGTTCCGGGTGAATGCACTGTAGCCCAGCCACGGCACTGGCAACCCGGTACCCTATCAAACCGGTGCTCTTCGCGCCCACCACTCCATGTCCTGATTTGATCGCTTCCTGTCCGTTTCCGCCACGGCCAACGGCAGCTGACAAAGGAAAAATCAGGGCTTCTTTATCAGGAGCTTTTCATGAACACATGTCTGTTGGTGATCGATGTGCAGGAGTCTTTCCACCACCGTCCGTACTTTTCCGAAGCCGCCCTGCCCGCCTACCTGGCCGCGCAGAACGCGCTGATTGCCGGGTGTGTGGCCGCAGGTGTGCCGGTGGTGCGCGTGTTTCACAGCGATGGCCCCGAGGTGGCCAGCAACCCGTTTGCACAAGCATCCGGCCATGTGCGCCCGATGGCGGGGCTGGCCGACTTCGAGGCGGCAGCCACTTTCGTCAAACACCGCCACAGCGCGCTGGTGGGCAGCGGGCTGGACGTGTGGCTGACGGTGCACGGCGTGCAGCGGCTGATCGTCAGCGGCATCCGCACCGAGCAGTGCTGCGAAACCACCACCCGCCATGCGTCAGACTTGGGCTGGCAGGTGGACTATGTGACCGAAGCCACGCTCACCTTCGACATGACCCAGCCCGACGGCCAGGTGCTGTCTGCCGCCGACATTGCCATGCGCACCGCCACGGTGCTGCAAGACCGGTTTGCTTGTGTGTGCACGGTGGAACAGGCGCTGGCCCGCGCGGGAGCGGCGGCATGAACACCGCAGCACGGCCCACCACCGCGCCCGTGTTCACCATTGCGCTGCTCGCGTTTGACGACATGGAGGCGCTGGACTTTGCCGGGCCGTTCGAGGTGTTCACCACCGCCAGCCGGGTGCATGCCAAGCTGAATGCATCTGAAAAAGTAGCAAACTTATCAATCACAACAAGCGGTAAGCCACTTTTTGATGTGAAATCTGTGGCCCCCACGCTCGATGCCGTGCAAGCCCGTGCCGGTTTGCGCGTGTTGCCCGATGCCGACTTTGCCGCCCCCTTGCAGGCCAACTTGCTGTTTGGGAAGACCAGGCCGATTTGCAACGCCAGTTCCCTGCGCTGCAAGTGCAAAGCGGCGTGCGCTGGGTGGAGGCCGAAGACAGGGCCGACGGCGGGCGCATCACCACCTCGGCCGGCATCAGCGCGGGCATCGACATGAGCCTGCACCTGGTGGCGACAATGGCTGACAGCCACATGCGTGCGCTATGGCTGGACGGCCACGCCCTGGCCACCCGCACCGCCCATCAGATGGAATACACATCCACAGCAACAGCATGACCCTCACCATGAACGGCCCCCACACAACACCGCCGCCTGTCAACAGCGAAGCCATTGCAGGATGGACGCTCTACTCCCACCCGGAATCGGGCCACTCGTACAAAGTCAAGCTGGCCTTGTCGGTACTGGGGTTGTCGCACCGTGATCGCGTGGTCAATATCGCACTGCCAGCAGCGCAACGTGCCGATGACTTCCGCCGGGTGGCGCAGTTTGACGAAGTCCCCGTGCTGGTGCACGACCGCAGGGTGCTTGTGCAATCCAACGCCATCCTGTTGTACTTGGCCCAACACACCCGACGTTGGGGCGGAGAAAGCGCTGAACGCTTGCAGCAAACCACTCAGTGGCTGTTCTGGGAAGCCAACCGGCTGGGATTGAGCCTGCCCCACTTGCGCTTTGCCAAACGGTTTGATGCCGCCAGCTACCCGCCCGGCGCTTTGGACTGGCTGCGTCAGCGGTTTGATCAAGACATTGCGCGCCTGGCCCACACGCTGAGCGAAGGACAGGCATTTGTTCTGGGGGAGGACCCCAGCATGGCCGATGTCAGTCTGAGCGGCTACCTGTGGTGGGCCGACCAGGCCAGCCTGACACTGCCGACCGCCGTGCGTGCGTGGTTGGACCGTTTGCGCAATGAGCCTGGATGGATCAGCCCCGCAGACATGCCGCCCTTGGAAACCTGAGCGCACTCATGAACACACCGCCCACCATCCGCGTGCTGTTCGTGCTGCTGCCCCACAGCCTGACGCTGGACTGGGCAGGCCCGGCCGAGGTGTTGCGCTCGACCAACCACGTGTTGCAGGGCATGGGCCAGCCACCTCGCTTTGCCGCAGGGTTTGTGGGGCCAGAGGCCAACCCCCTCACATCCGTGGGCGTGCGCCTGGCCGACGTGGCCCCGTTGCCCGACCTTTCTCCCGCCACGCTGGCACAACCCACCTGGGTGGTGCTGGTGGGCGAGCCCGGTGACTGCATGCAAACCGGCACCCCCGCCGCACTGGCCACCCTGCACTGGCTGCGCGGCCTGCGGCTGGTGCCCGGCCAGCTGGAGCTGCTGACCGTGTGTGCCGGGGCGGTGTTGGCGGCCCACGCCGGTTTGCTGACCGGGCGCGAGGCCACCACCCACCACCAGCACCTGGACGAGCTGCGGCTGGCCGACCCCACCTGCCGCGTGCAAAGCAACCGCGTGTTCGTGACCGACGGGCCGGTGTGCACCAGCGCGGGCGTGACCACGGGCATCGACCTGATGCTGCACCGCGTGTCGGCCGTGTGCGGCCCGGTGGTGGCGGCCAAGGTGGCGCAAGCCCTGGTGGTGGCGCTGCGCCGGGGCCCGCAAGACCCTGAGCTGTCGCCTTTTCTGGGCCACCGCCACCACCTGCAACCCGCCGTGCACCGCGTGCAAGACGCGGTGAGCCAATCGCCCCAAACCGACTGGACGGTGGCCCGCATGGCCGAGGTGGCCTGCACGTCGGCCCGGCACCTGGCGCGGCTGTTCCAGGCCCACGCAGGGGTGGGGCCGCTGCAATACCTGCAAGGCATTCGGCTGGACGTGGCGCAGGCCGCGCTGCGCAGCGGGCTCAACGTGGGCCAGGCGGCCGAACTGGCAGGTTTTTCGTCAGACCTGCAACTGCGGCGGGCCTGGAAAGGCGCGGCACAACCGGGTACCCCGGGTGCCCTGCGGCAGCGGGGCGGTGCATCGGCCTGAGCCCCCGGCTCAACCCTGCAGCAAGCCCACCAGCCGGGCGCTGATGGCCGTGCGGTCCTCGGCCTCGGGGGCTTGGGCCAGGTAGTGAGCCAAGTCTTGTGCCGCCAGCTCGGTGTGGCCCAGCTCGGCATGCACCAGGCCCCGGTCGCGGCGCTCTTCCCACACATCGGGCAGCAGGCGCACCAGGCGCTCTTGCACAGCGAGCAGGCGCGGCCAGTCTTCGGCGGTGCGGTGGATTTCTTTCAGGTTGTGCAACATGCGCGCCACGATGTCGCGGGGCGGGCAGGGTTGCAGGTACAAGCCCAGCGGCACTTCAAATTCGCCCACCAGGCCGCGAGCCCGCTGAAAGGGCTCCAGCCGCTCCATCAGCTCTTCGCGGCTGAGCGACTGGCCGTTGAACGGGTCGATCACCACCTGCCCCTCAGGCAGCGTCACCTTCATCATGAAGTGCCCCGGAAACCCCACCCCGCAGCATTCCAGCCGCAACCCCTGGGCCAGCTCCAGCCACAACACGGCCAGGCTGATGGGTATGCCTTTGCGGGTGCGCAGCACCACGTTGAGGTGGCTGTTGTCGGGGTCGTAGTAGTTGTTGACGTTGCCGCCAAAACCCATGTCGCGGTAGAAAAACTGGCTCAGCGCCCGCAAGCGCTGGATGGCGGGTGCGTCTTCGGGCAAACGGCGGCGCGCACGGGCCAGCAGCTGGTCGACATCGCCCAGCACCTGTTGCACGTCAGCATCGGGGTATTCGTCTTGGGCCAGGCTGGCGGCAGCTTCCAACAGCGGAAAGTGGTCGTCGTCTTCCACCAGGGCCGAGAAGTAGTCCAGCGCAGAGGGGGCAGCAAAGGGCAAATGCATGGGTGGAAATTAACGCACAGTCAGCCCGCCCGGCGGGCAAACTGCTTCAGTTTCACCCCACTGGCGGCCAGTGAAATAAAATAGATAGCACCCGATGCAATCAGGACAAGCGCCAGAAGCAAAATTCGCATAAAAATCGTGTCACCCATGGCCACCCAGTCCACCCGGTGGGCAGCCCACATCAGGAACACCGCCAGCAAGGCGCTGGCCGCCACCACCTGCAGCCCGAAACGGGCCCAGCCCGGCGCCGGCCGGTAAGCACCCCGGCGCACCAGGCCCGCCAGCAGCCACAGCGCGTTCACCATGGCCCCCACGCCAATCGACAGCGCCAGCCCGGCGTGCGCCAACCGGGGCACCAGCACCAGGTTCAGCAACTGCGTCAGCACCAGCACCACCACGGCGATCACCACGGGGGTTTTGATGTTCTGGCTGGCGTAGTAACCGGGGGCCAGCACCTTGATGGCCACCAGCCCCAGCAACCCCACGCCGTAGCCGGTGAGGGCCAGCGCGGTCTGGTGCACGTCGTGCGCCTTGAAAGCGCCGTAGTGGTACAGCACGGCCACCAGCGGCTTGGCAAACGTGAGCAATGCCACGGCACACGGCACGGCCAGCAGCACCACCAGGCGCAGGCCCCAGTCCAGCAGGCCGCTGTAGCGCTCGGCGTCGTCGTCGGCGCGGGCGGCGGCCAACTGGGGCAGCAGCACCGCACCCAGCGCCACGCCCAGCATGGCGGTGGGGAATTCCATCAGCAAGTCGGCATACGACAGCCAGCTGACGCTGCCGGTCACCAGGTGCGACGCGATCTGGGTGTTGATGAGCAACGACACCTGCGCCACGCTCACCCCCAGCAGGGCGGGCAACATCAGCCGCGTGACGTTGCGCGTGCCCGGGTGCTGCCACGCCGCCACCAAACCGCTCCAGCGCAGGCTGATGCGGGGCAACAAGCCCAGTTTTTTCAAGGCCGGCATTTGCACGCCCAGCTGCAGTGCGCCCCCGGCCATCACCCCCACCACCAGGGCGTAAATGGGCTGAATGCCCATGCGCTCAAACCAGGGCGCCCCCCACAGGGCCGCAGAAATCATGCACAGGTTCAGCAGCACCGGGGTGGCCGCAGGCACGGCAAAATGCTTCCAAGTGTTCAGGATGCCCGCCGCCAGCGCCACCAGCGACATGAAGCCGATGTAGGGAAACATCCAGCGCGTCATCAACACGGCAGCGTCAAAGCCACCCGGGCTTTGCTGCAAGCCGCTGGCCATGGCCCACACCAGCCAGGGGGCACCCAACACGCCCAGCACACAGGTGGCGGTCAGCGCCCAGGCCAGCACGGTGGCGATCTGGTCTATCAGTACTTGGGTGGCTGCTTCGCCCTCTTTTTGCTTCAGCCCGGCCAGCACGGGCACAAACGCCTGGCTGAACGCCCCTTCGGCAAACAGGCGGCGAAACATGTTGGGAATGCGAAATGCCACGTTGAACGCATCGGTCAACGGGCTGGCCCCGAACATGGCAGCCATGAGCAGCTGCCGCACCAGCCCGGTGATGCGCGATGCCAGCGTGAGCAGGGAAATAACAGAGGCGGCTTTGAACAGGTTCACGGTTGGCAGTGTACGGGAGGGTGAGTGGTTATAATCGCGGGCTTTGCTGGCAACATCCCAAACCCTTTAGGACACTGAACCATGGCAACCAAGCCCAAGAAAAAGAACCCCCGTCTGGCCTCCGGTCGCAAACGCGCCCGCCAAGACGTCAAACTGAACGCGGCCAACACCTCGCTGCGCTCCAAGTACCGCACCTTCGTGAAAAACGTTGAAAAAGCCCTGCTGACCGGCGACAAAGCCAAGGCCACCGAAGCCTTCGCCAAGATGCAATCCGTGGTAGACGCCGTTGCCGACAAGGGCATCTTCCACAAAAACAAGGCCGCTCGCGACAAGAGCCGCCTGAGCGCTCAGGTCAAAGCCCTGAACACCGCAGCCGCCGCTGCTTAAACAGGCACACCCGGCACTTGCGGCGCTGCGCCACTTGTGCCACCCAGCCCGGTGTGGGCGGCTGAACCCGCCACACACCGCCGTTTGAAACGGTGCGCTGCCAGCAAAAAAAGGAAAACCGCCCGGTGCAAGCCGGGCGGTTTTTTCTTGGGTGTTTGGTTTTCGGGAGCGCTCAGGCTTTGGCGGGCGGGTCTGGCAACAGGCAGGCCTCAACCACCTGAAGGTCGTTGTCGCGGGCGAAGTTCATGCAGAAGTCCCAGGCCATGGGTTCGGCGTCGCGCATGTCGTGGTGGACGATGACGCACTTGACCGACCCCATCGTGGTGGGGATGCACCAAGGGGAATAGCTGAGGTGGCTGCCGGGCTTGGCCCCGCCGGGGCGGAAAGAGCTCATGACACCGGCCAGGCGCTCTGCCCAGTCGCTGGGCCTGAATGTGTGGCCACTGTGGGTGACCCCTTGAATGAACACCTGCTTTGATGTGCTGGAGACCATAGGTGCTTGGCTCTCTGTGTGTGGAGTCGTTGTGACCAGCGGCTGGCTGGGGGATCACCCGTTGCCGCACTGAGCTGTGTATTATATCTTATATAAGACTTGAGAGGCCACCCCTCTTCCCCGCCTTCCCCGCCTTGCGCGCCACGCGTCACCCACCCAAGCAACCTCTGGGCCTAAAATCCCTGTTCAACGGCTCAACCCACGTTGGGCCGTTTTATTTTTGAGCCTTTTCAATCCCAACCGGAGTTTTGCCATGACCGCCGCAACCCCCATTGCCGCCGCTTCCCCCCATGTGATGAACACCTATGGGCGCCTGCCCCTGGCGCTGTCCCATGGCCGAGGCTGCCGCGTGTGGGACACAAACGGCAAAAGCTATATCGACGGCCTGGGCGGCATTGCCGTCAACACCCTGGGCCACGGCCACCCCAAACTGGTGGCTGCCTTGCAAGACCAGGTGGCCAAGCTCATGCACAGCAGCAACTACTACCACGTGAGCGGCCAGGAAACCCTGGCGGCCAAGCTGGTCGAGCTGTCAGGCATGACCAACGTGTTCTTCTGCTCCACCGGCCTGGAGGCCAACGAAGCCGCACTGAAACTGGCGCGCAAGTTTGGCCACGACAAAGGCATCACCCGCCCTGAAATCGTGGTGTTCGAAGGCGCCTTCCACGGCCGCAGCATCGCCACCCTGAGCGCCACGGCCAACCCCAAAATCCACGCCGGTTTTGGCCCGCTGGTGGAAGGTTTTGTGCGCGTGCCGCGCAACGACATCGCCGCGCTGCGCAACGCAACGCAAGGCAATGCCAACATCACCGCCGTGTTTTTCGAAGCCATCCAGGGCGAAGGCGGCATACACCCCATGACGGTCGAGTTCATGCAGCAGCTGCGCGCCCTGTGCGACGAGCGCGATTGGCTGCTGATGATCGACGAGGTGCAGTGTGGCATTGGCCGCACCGGCAAGTGGTTTGCCCACCAGTGGGCAGGCATCGTGCCCGACGTGATGCCCCTGGCCAAAGGCCTGGGCTCGGGCGTGCCCATTGGCGCGGTGGTGGCAGGCCCCAAGGCCGCCGCCATTTTCCAGCCCGGCAACCACGGCACCACCTTCGGCGGCAACCCGCTGGCCATGCGCGCGGGCATTGAAACCCTGGCCATCATGGAAGAAGAAGGCCTGCTGGCGCACGCCGCCCACGTGGGCAACCACCTGAAAACCGCACTGGTCACGCAGCTGATGAACGTCAAAGGGGTGACAGACGTGCGTGGCCAGGGCCTGATGCTGGGCATCGAGCTGGACCGCCCCTGCGGCGCGCTGCTGCAACGCTGTGCCGACGCGGGCCTGATGGTTTCCGTCACGGCCGACAGCGTGGTGCGCCTGGTGCCCCCGCTGATCCTGAGCGTGGCCGAGGCCGACGAAATCGTGGCCATTCTGGTGCCGCAAATCCAACAATTCCTGGCTGAGCACGCATGAAGCACTACCTGCAATTCAAGGACCTGACGGCCACCGAATACGGCTACCTGCTGGGCCGGGCGGCGTTCATCAAGCACAAATTCAAGGCGGTGGAAAAACACCAGCCCTTTGCCGACCCCGACCGCACCCTGGCCATGATTTTCGAAAAGGCCAGCACCCGCACCCGCGTGAGCTTTGAGGCCGGCATGTACCAGCTGGGCGGCAGCGTGGTGCACCTGACCACGGGCGACAGCCAGCTGGGCCGCGCCGAGC
>CAYFFJ010000092.1:0-8262 GCA_964342395.1 uncultured Hydrogenophaga sp. | reverse complement strand
GTCCCAGATTGTGATTCTGGTTGTCGTGGGTTCGAGCCCCATCAGTCACCCCAAAAAATGCCAGTGAAAACAAGGACCTTCGGGTCCTTGTTTCGTTTCAGGGGCACGCCAGGGGCGAAGGTCGAAACCAGTCCGAAAGCAAACAGTCCAGCGGTTGCCCGCTGGGTTGCGGCCCTCAATAGAATGGCTTCCATGAAAATTTTGCTTTCCAACGACGATGGTTACCAAGCTCCAGGCATCGTGGCGCTGTACGAGGCACTGAAAGACTTGGCCGATGTCGAGGTGGTGGCGCCCGAGCACAACAACAGTGCCAAATCGAATGCACTCACCTTGCACTCGCCGCTGTACGTGCACCGCGCCGCCAACGGCTTTCGCTACGTGAACGGCACCCCGGCTGACTGTGTGCACATCGCGTTGACGGGGTTGCTGGGTTACCGGCCTGACCTGGTGGTGTCGGGCATCAACAACGGCGCCAACATGGGCGACGACACCATTTATTCGGGCACGGTGGGTGCGGCCATGGAGGGCTATTTGTTCGGCGTGCCAGCCATCGCTTTTTCGCAAACCGAAAAAGGCTGGGGCCACCTGAACGACGCGGCCGCCACGGCCCGCCAGTTGGTGGCGCAACTGCTGCCCACGCTGGGCTTGCCCGCCCATCAGGCCCTGCCGGGCCCACATGCAGCGCCCTGGCTGCTGAACGTCAACATTCCCAACCTGCCGCAACACGCGCTGCGTGGCTTCAAAGTGGCCCGGCTGGGGCGCCGCCATGCGGCTGAAGCGGTGATCTCCCAGCAAAATCCCCGGGGGGACACCATGTATTGGATCGGCGGGGCAGGGGCCGCCCGCGAAGATGGCGAGGGCACCGATTTCCACGCCACCGCGCAGGGCTACGCCACCATCACCCCGCTGCAAGTGGACCTGACCCACCACGCCATGTTGCCTGATTGGGCCCCCACCGCCAGCCGTTTGACCCAAACCTTGCAGGGCTTGGCATGAAGCCCACCCCCAAACCCCGGCCCAGCTTCCCTGCGCGGCTGGACACGGGTCCAGCCCAGACGACCGTGGGGATCGTAAAGGCAATAGCAAACTATCCATACACATCAAGCGTTGGTGGTCAAAAACATTTAAATTCCCATGCGCCGGTGGGCTTGGGGCTGGACTCATCCGCCGTGCGGGTGGCCATGGTGCGCAAGCTGGCAGGCATGGGCATTGCCCACCCGGCGGTGCTGCAGGCCATGGGTGAGGTGGAGCGCCACCGGTTTGTGGACAGTGCCTTGGTCAACCAGGCTTACGAAGACACCAGCCTGCCCATTGGCCTGGGGCAAACCATTTCCAAACCCAACGTGGTGGCCCGCATGCTGGAACTGCTGGTACAAAACCAGGCCTTGCCCATGGGGCGGGTGCTGGAGATTGGCACCGGCTGTGGGTACCAGGCCGCCGTGCTGGCCCGGCTGTGCCGCGAGGTTTACAGCATCGAGCGGCTGAAAGGCCTGCACGACAAGGCCCGTGGTCTGTTGCGCCCCCTGCGGGTGCCCAACCTGCACTTGCTGTTTGGCGACGGCATGTTGGGGTTTGCCGAGGGGGCTCCCTACGCGGGCATCATTGCCGCAGCCGGGGGCGATGCCGTGCCCCGCGCCTGGACCGACCAGCTCGCGGTGGGCGGTCGCCTGGTGGCCCCTGCCAGTTTCGGGGGCGGCGGGCAAAGTTTGGTCGTGATAGATCGCACACCCACGGGCCTGGTGCAACAGGTATTGGAGCCCGTGCAGTTCGTCCCCCTAAAATCCGGAATTGCCTGAACCGCTGCCCGCGTTGCCTATACCCATGTCCAAGTCCACCCCTGCTGCTTTGTTTTCTGTTGCAACCCGTCCTGTGCCCTTGGTGAGGCGTTGGGGGCGCGGCTTGGCCGCATTGGGGTTGGTGCTGGGCTTGGCTGCTTGCAGCACGGTGCGAGTGGCAGCACCGGCACCGGTGGAAGACCGCAACCCCATGCCGCCTCAAGCACCCCGCGTGAGCGAAGCCCCGGTGCCCGCCCCCGTGGTGGCACCGGCCCAGCCTGGCAGCGAGAATGCCGGGAAACCCGGTTACTACACCGTGCGGCCTGGGGATTCGTTGATCCGCATCGGCTTGGACACGGGTCAGAATTGGCGTGACCTGGCCCGTTGGAATGCCTTGGAGAACCCGAACAAACTGGAGGTGGGCCAGGTGTTGCGGGTCATCGCGCCCAAGCCCGGTGGCCCTGCCCCGGTGGCGGTAGCGGCCAGCCCATCCGCTGTCCCTGCGCCTCAAGGTCCTGGCATGGGTGTGGCCCCTGTGACGGCGGCCGCCCCCGTGGTGGCTCAGCCCTTGCCCGCTGCCACCCCTGCACCAGCCGCTGCCACACCTGCGGCAAAGGCCCCCGTGGAAGACGGAGTGACTTTCATCTGGCCTGCCGAAGGGACCGTGTTGGCTGGGTTTGACGATGTGAAAAACAAAGGTGTGGACATCGGTGGCAAAGCCGGTCAACCGGTGATGGCCGCCGCAGACGGCCGCGTGGTGTATGCCGGCGCCGCCGTGCGTGGGTTTGGCAACCTCATCATCCTGAAGCACAGCAACACCTTGCTCAGCGCCTATGCCCACAACCAGGCCTTGTTGGTCAAAGAAGACCAAACGGTCAAACTGGGCCAGAAAATTGCCGAAATGGGCAGCAGCGACACCGACCGCGTGAAACTGCACTTTGAAATTCGCCGCCAGGGCAAACCGGTCGATCCGGTGAAGCTGTTGCCCTCTCGCTGATCGGATGCGGGGCATGGGCCTGAGACAATCGGGTCCATGTCTGAAGAAAACAAGCCCCTGCCATCGCTGTCGGCCGCGCTGACCGCCTCCCGTGCCCAACCCGCCACTGCGGGTGCCACGCCCTCTGCCGATACCCCTGCCCCCGCCGAGCGTCCCAACGTGCCGCTGGCCCAGGACTTTGGGTACCCCGATCACTGGTTGCACATCAACTCGCTCGACCTGGAAGCCCAGGGCGTGGCCCGCAAGCCCGATGGCAAGGTGGTGTTTGTGGACGGTGCCTTGCCGTTCGAATGGGTCAGCGCCCAGGTCAACCGCAAGAAAAACAGCTGGGAAGCCGCCACGCTGACCACCGTGCACCGCGAGTCATCGCAGCGCGTCACCCCCGGTTGCCCGCACTTTGGCCTGCACGCCGGGGCCTGCGGCGGCTGCAAGATGCAACACTTGGACGCCACCGCCCAGGTGGCCATGAAGCAGCGCGTGCTGGAAGACAACCTCTGGCACCTGGGCAAGGTCAAGCCTGAAACCCTGTGGCGGCCCATTCAGGGGCCAACCTGGGGCTACCGTTACCGCGCCCGTCTGAGCGTGCGTTATGTGCTGAAAAAAGGGATGGTGCTGATCGGTTTCCATGAGCGCAAAAGCCGCTATGTGGCCGACATGTCGGTGTGCCCCGTGCTGCCGCCCCACGTCAGCGCCATGCTGCTGCCGCTGCGCGGCTTGATTGCCGGGATGGACGCCCGAGACACCTGTCCGCAAATCGAACTGGCCTGTGGCGACAGCGTGACCGCCCTGGTGCTGCGTCACCTGGAGCCCTTGAATGACGCGGACTGTGGCCGCCTGCGTGCCTTTGCCCAGGCCCACCCCGGCGTGCAGTGGTGGTTGCAGCCCAAGGGACCGGACACCGTGCACCGCCTGGACCCGGACGGCGGTTTGCCCGAACTGTCATATGCCTTGCCCGACTTTGGCATCGTCCATCCGTTCAAGCCCACCGACTTCACCCAGGTGAACCCCCACATCAACCGCGTGCTGGTCAGCCGTGCGCTGCGTTTGCTGGATGCCCAAAAGCACGAGCGTGTGATTGACTGGTTTTGTGGCTTGGGCAACTTCACCTTGCCCATTGCCACGCAGGCTGGCACGGTGTTGGGCATTGAAGGCAGCGAAGCCTTGGTGGCCCGTTCGTGTGAAAATTATGATAAAAATCAGGCTCTATCGCTTGATGGTAAAGCATTGTGCACTACAGAATTTGTTGCGCGCAACCTGTTTGACATGACCCCCACCATGCTCCTGGCCGACGGCCGTGCCGACAAATGGCTGGTCGACCCGCCGCGCGAGGGTGCGTTTGCATTGTCCAAAGCGCTGGCCGACGTGCACCAGCAGCGGCTGCGTGACGCGGGCATGCGCCCGGCCGTTGACGAAGCCGCCATGGTCGATGGCAAGGTGGTGATGGTGGACCCAGTGGCCATCCCCCAGGGCTGGGAGCCGCCCCAGCGCATTGTGTACGTGAGTTGCAACCCCGCCACGTTGGCGCGCGATGCCGGCTTGTTGGTGCACCAGGCGGGTTACCGCTGTGTGGGAGCGGGCGTTGTCAACATGTTCCCTCACACGGCACACGTGGAAAGCATGGCCGTGTTCGAGTGGGACGGGCTGGCCTGAGCCTCAGTGCTTGGCGGCTGCCGGTTTTTTGTCGGCCGCTTTTTCAGTGCTTTTGTGGGCGTCTTTGGTCACTGTGTCTGTGCTCCCCTCTGCGTCGGCGGGTTTGGGGGCGGGTTTTTTCGGCGGCTCGGGCGGGGTCACGGGTGCGATGGTGTCGAGCTTGTTTTCGCGCATGTACACGTCCATGTCTTTCCAGCCGTCGAACACTGCGGCTTTGTTGGCCTTGGGGTTGTAGCGGTAGCAGTCTTCCAGGGCGCGGTTGGCGTGACGGCAGGCCCCGCCAATGGCTTTGCCCTCGGCCACTTTGTCCTCGGCTTCTTTGGCTGGGGTTTCAAGGCCCAGGTAGTCGCACCCGGCCAGTGCCGTGAGGGTCAGCACGCTGCAAGCCAGTGCCAGGCGGTGGGGAAACTGAAAAGGGTCTGGGCGCATGGTGAAAAAATCCAATGGGTGGGCGTGAAACCGCCCCTGTCCAGATTAGACGATGTGCCGAAGGCGCAAACGCAAAAAAAGGGGCCGATTGGCCCCTTTTTGGTTTGGCACCCGGGGGCGCATAGGGGGTGTTCAATCGTCGTTGCTGCCCATGCCCAGCAGGGCCAGCAGGCTTTGGAACACGTTGAACAGGCTCATGTACAGGCCCAGCGTGGCGCTGATGTAGTTGGTTTCGCCGCCATCCACAATGCGCTTCAAGTCATACAGCATGAACAGGCTGAAGATGCCAATGGCCATCACGCTCAGGGCCATCATGCCGGCGCTGCTGCCCACAAACACGTTGACGATGCCGCCCACCATCAGCACCACGGCGCCCACCATCAGCCATTTGCCCATGCCTTCCAGGCTGCGTTTGATGACGCTGGCCAGACTGGCCATCACGAAGAACACGCCAGCCGTGCCACCGAAGGCGGTCATGATCAGCTCGGCACCGTTGGACTTGCCCAGCACCATGGCAATCATGCGCGACAGCATCAGGCCCATGAAGAACGTGAACGCCAGCAGGATGGGCACGCCCGCTGCGGAGTCTTTGTTCTTTTCGATGGCCCACATGAAGCCGAAGGCACCGCCCATGAACACGGCCAGGCCCACAAAGCCCGACAGGTAAGCCGTGACGCCAGTGACCACGCCCACCCAGGCGCCAGCCACGGTGGGCAGCAGGCTCAGGGCCAGCAGCCAGTAGGTGTTGCGCAGCACTTTGTTGCGCGCATCGGTCGACAGCACACTGCCGTTGCCGTAAGAAAAGACGTTGTCATTCATGGTGGGGTCTCCAGAGGTGTTGAGACAAAAAACGCGGTGGAAGGCCGCCTGCCTGGCCGTGTGCCCTGCGTTGCGGCGCATTCTAGGGAAAATGCGTTGCACCGTGTGGCACATGGGTTCAGACGGGCGTGGGTTGAAAAAGTTCTGTCACTTGGGTGCGGGTAATGCAGAGCCACGGGCGCTGATTACCCCGTTATGCTAGAGGTTTGTATACAACTTTTCACAAAACTGAACCATGAAAATCAAGCCCACCCTCGAACTGTCTGACGTGAAAGCCATTGCCGCTGCGGCCGAAGCCGAAGCACTGAAAAACGGCTGGGCCGTGACCATTGCCATTGCAGACGAAGGCGGCCACCTGCTGTGGTTGCAGCGCCTGGACGGCGCGGCCCCGCTGTCTGCCCACATTGCGCCAGCCAAGGCCAACACCTCGGTGATGGGGCGTCGCGAGAGCAAGGGCTACGAAGACGTGATCAACGGGGGGCGCGCCTCGTTTCTGAGTGCACCTTTCATTCAGGGCATGCTGGAAGGTGGCGTGCCCATCATGAAAGACGGGCATTGCCTGGGCGCCGTGGGGGTGAGCGGCGTGAAATCGCACGAAGACGCGCAAGTTGCCAAGGCGGGCATTGCTGCCATCGGGTTGTAAATCCAGGGGAAAAAACGGCTGGCTGGAGGGCTTGGAGTCGGTCTGGCTGGCCTAAAAAAAGACATCCTGGTCGGCATGCGCCGACACAGGGTCTTCCCACGATGAAGCTTTGAAAGCGGTGCGTTCCTGGGCGTCGCGCTTGTGTTACTTGGTCAGAATGAGTTTGCCCAGCCGAGTGGCCTGCAAGCGGTAGGTGGTGCCGTTGTGGGTGATGGCCACGGCTTTTCGGCCTTGCATCAATTGCTGGCTGCTCAGGGCGGCTGGCGACACTGTGCCGCTGGGAAAGCCACCGGACTCGGCTTGTCCTGAGGTGGCGAGCTGGGGTTGCAAGGAAACTTGGGGGCTCATTTCGCGGGCTCCGTCACAAAACCTATCTTTTTCACACCGGCTTGCTGTGCGGCGGCCATGGCCCGAGCCACGCTTTCGTAGCGCACGGCGCGGTCGCCCCGGATGTGCAAATCGGGCTGGGGTTCCTGCGAAGCTGCAGCGGCCAGGTGGCCTTGCAGCTCGTTGTCGTCGGCCAGCTTTTGTTCGTTCCAGAAATAGGTGCCATCGGCGTCCACGCTCAGGCGCACGGTTTCGGGCTTGACCAGCTCTTTTTCGTTGCTGGCGCGGGGCAGGTCGATGTTGACCGCGTGTTTCATCACCGGCACGGTGATGATGAACACGATCAGCAGCACCAGCATCACGTCAATCAGCGGAACCATGTTGATCTCGCTGAGCATCTCGTTGTCATCGTTGTCGGCAAAACCGCTGTGGGCCATGGTCTTGCTCCTTCAGGGCTTGCGCAGGGCCACCACGGCCGGGGCCGGGGCGGGGCCCGCTGTTTGCCCGCCTTGGGTGACACGTGCGCCGGTCACAAACAGGGCGTGCAAGTCGTGGCCAAAGCGGTTGAGTTTGTGCAGCACACCTTTGTTGCCGCGTACCAGGGCGTTGTAGCCCAGCACCGCAGGAATGGCCACGGCCAGGCCCAGGGCGGTCATGATAAGTGCCTCACCGATAGGGCCAGCCACTTTGTCGATGGTGGCCTGACCCGCTGCCCCGATGCCCAGCAGCGCGTGGTAAATGCCCCAGACCGTGCCGAACAGGCCCACAAACGGTGCGGTAGAGCCCACCGAGGCCAACACGGCCAGGCCGCCTTGCAGCCGGGCGGTGAACTCGTCAAGCCGCGAACGCAACTCGCGGGTAACCCAGTCGCTCACGTCCAGTTGGTCGTGCAGCTGGGGACGCGGAGCGGTGTTGCCGGCTCGGGCAGTGGGGTCGTCCTGGCGCAGGATGTGGCGGGTGGCTTCGCGGCCGGTTTCAGCCAGTTGGCGAAAGGGGTTTTGGGCTTCTGTGCCCAGTTTGGACAGGCCGTCTTCAAAGTCGGTGGCGTGCCAGAACGCTTCAGAACCCTGTGACTGCTTGCGGTGGGTGCGCAGATCCAGTGCCTTGATCAGTATGACCAGCCAACTGGCCAGCGACATGCCCAACAAAATGACCGCCACCGCGCGTGTGACCCCGTCGCCTTGTGACCACACATGGGCCAAACCGAATTGCGTATCCATCAAAAACTCCAAAAAAACAATAGCTTAAAAATCAATACCATAAAGCGCTAAATGCACTTTTTAATCAAAATATCCGTCTCATTCCAATACGAAATGGATGGGGACGTTGAACCACATGGCCTTGATCTCTCCGTTGACCTTGCCGGGGACATATTTCCAGGCCTGCGCTGTTTTGAGGGCGGTCTGGTCCAGGCGGTCATAACCGCTGCTGGCGCGGATTTCGGCCTGGGTGGCGTTGCCATCGGCGTCGATGAACACGCGCACCACCACCTTGCCTTGCTCGCCCAGCCGTTTGCTCAAACGCGGGTAGGCGGGGGGGCGGTTGTTCAGATAGTCCGCGTTGCTGTCGGGCAGCTGGATGCGGGGGGGGGCGGGCGGTGCGGGTGGTGCCGGAGGGGCTGC
>CAYFFJ010000091.1:6791-8626 GCA_964342395.1 uncultured Hydrogenophaga sp. | reverse complement strand
CCATGCGGCCCTGCGAAATCTCGGCCTGGTAGGGCGTGTAGGCGGTGTACCAGGCGGGGTTTTCCAGGATGTTGCGCAGGATCACGCCGGGCGTGTGGGTGCCGTAGTAGCCCTGGCCAATGAAGCTCTTGAGCACCTTGTTTTTGCCTGCCAGTACCTTGATCTCGGCCAGCGCCGCCGCTTCGGTGATCGCGGCCGGAATGTCCATCTTGCTGGATCGCGCGATCGAGCGCGGCACGATGCTGTCGATCAGCGTACGGCGCGAGGTTTCGCCGATAGCTTTGAGCATCAGCGCTTCGTCGGCCGCATCAATGCCGATGTGGCGTGCGTGGAATTCGCTGGCGTTTTCCAGCTGCGACAGGGTAGGGGTGGGGGCAGAGGTCGTTGGCATGGCAGGCAGGTGGCAGGTGTTTAGCTTGCAGAAAAAGCGGTGTAGCTGGTTTCGTCCATCAGGCCGTCGAGTTCGGCGGGGTTGGACAGCTTGACCTTGAAGAACCAACCGGCACCCAGCGGGTCGGTATTGGCTAGGCTGGGGTCGGCGCGCAGGGCTTCGTTCACTTCGGTGATCTCGCCGGTTACAGGCATGTAGACGTCGGCAGCGGCCTTGACGGACTCGACCACGCCGGCCACGGCCTTGGCGTCAATGGATGCGCCCACTTCGGGCAGGTCCACAAACACCACGTCGCCCAGCGCGTCTTGCGCGTGGTGGGTGATGCCCACGGTGGCGGTGTCGCCGTCGATGTTGAGCCATTCGTGGTCGGCGGTGTACTTGATCATGGGAAGCTCCTGGTGGGGTGAATGGGAGTTAAATTAAAATAGCAAACAAATGAATACAGCCAAGCGATGTATGCCAAAAAGCTTGAAAACCATCTGCGGTCAACCGACCGCCATCATCCACGGTAATAACGCGTGGGCACAAAGGGCATGGCCACCACTTCCATGGGCACGGGTTTGCCGCGCACCACGGCGTTCAGGCGTGTGCCCACCGCGGCGTGGCTGGGGGGCACATAGCCCATGGCAATGGGCCGGTTGAGGGTGGGGCTCAGCAGGCCGCTGGTGACTTCGCCCAGGTGTGCGCCAGCCAGGTCGGTCAGCTGGGTGTGTTCGCGCACGGGCACGCGTTCCAGGGCCAGCAGGCCCACGCGCACTTTGTTGATGGCCTCGGTGCCATCGAGTTGGCCCAGCACGGTGCCAGCCCCGGCAAAACCGCCTGCGCGGGCACCGCCGCTGCGGCGCACCTTTTGCAGGGCCCAGTTCAGCCCGGCTTGTACCGGGGTGGTGGTGGTGTCGATGTCTTGCCCATACAGGCACAGCCCGGCTTCCAGGCGCAGCGAGTTGCGGGCACCCAGGCCAATGGGTTTGACTTCGGGTTGCGCCAGCAGGGCGCGGGCCAGGGCCTCGGCGGCGGTGTCGGGCACGGAAATTTCAAACCCGTCTTCCCCCGTGTAGCCGCTGCGGGTGATGAACAGGTCGGCGCCTTCCCAGCTGAAGGCGGCCCCGGTCATGAACACCAGCTTCTCCACACCGGGCACCAGGCGGGTCAACGCGGTCACCGCTTGTGGCCCTTGCAGGGCCAGCAGCGCACGCTCGGGCATGGGAATGACCTCGCAGCGCTGGCCAATTTTGTCGGTGATGTGCGCCAGGTCGCCCACTTTGCATGCGCCATTCACGATGACGAAGATGTCGGCGCCCCGGTTGACGAACATCAGGTCGTCAATGACGGTACCCCCCTCGGTCAGCAGCAGGCCGTAGCGCTGCTTGCCCACGGGCAGGCCCACCACGTCCACGGGCATCAGGGTTTCAAACGCGGCGGCGGCATCAGGCCCCACCAGGCA
>CAYFFJ010000091.1:0-6781 GCA_964342395.1 uncultured Hydrogenophaga sp. | reverse complement strand
CGCAACTGGCCCATGTGCGACACGTCGAACAACCCGGCGGCGGTGCGGGTGTGCAGGTGCTCGGCCATCAGGCCTAAACCTGGGCCTTGGTATTGCACCGGCATGCTGTAGCCCGCAAAAGGCACCATGCGGGCACCCAGCTCGATGTGCAGGGCGTTGAGGGGGGTGGTTTGCAGGTCTGACAGCGGTTCGGACATGGCGGCGGGCAATTCAAAAGGGCCAATACGCACGGCACACACCAAACGTGAATGCCGTGAGCGAGCCCCCGATGTCCGCTTTACCTGAGAGATTCACCGGCCGAAAACTCTGCGCCAGCTTGCTCCTTCGGTGGACAGCGCGGCGGTTCAAACCGGGCGTTGCCTCTCTCCAGCAGGGTATCGTCCGGGGCCGTTGGACCCTGGACGTTTGCCAGTCCTTTTGCCTGAGCGTTCGTCAGAACGCGGTGGTTCTGTTGCGCCTTCGGCGAGCCCGGGCCGGTGGCGCATGGCGCTGGCTGGGCTTCTCTCCTGACAAGGCCGCGATTCTAGCGGTCGAATTCGAACCAGCCGTTGGATTCGCTCCACACCACCTGCTGTTGGGCGCGGTGGCGCACGGCCTCGATGCGCCGGGCGTTGGGCTCGTCGGTGCTGTCTATCCAGGCAAGGGCTTCAGCCCGGCTGCGGCCAAATTGCTGGTGGCGCTGGGCCAGGCGCTCCCGCCGCAGGTCGGCGTCCACGTGCAGGTACCACACGGCGTCCAGCAGCCCGGCCACCGGGGCCCAGGGGCCGTCGTCCAGCAACAGGTAGTTGCCTTCGGTGATGACCAGCGGCGTGTGGGCAAACACCGGCAGGGCACCGGCCACGGGTTCTTCCAGCGCGCGCTGGAAGTCGGGGGCGTACACCACTTCGTCAATGGTTTGGACGCGCAGGCGGCGCAGCAGGGCGGCGTAGCCCCAGGCGTCGAAGGTGTCGGGCGCGCCCTTGCGCTGGGCGCGGCCCAGGCGCAGCAGCTCGGCCTGCGCCAGGTGAAAGCCGTCCATGGGCACGGCCTGGGCGCGTTCGCCCAATGCCGCCGCCGCCAGCGCGGCCAGGGTGGATTTGCCCGCCCCAGGCGCACCCACCACCCCCAGCAAGCGGCGCGGGCCGGTGGCCAAGGCTTGCAGCGCTTGCCGCAGGTCGGGGTGGAGCAGCGCAGGCGCGGCCACGTTCACATGCCCGCGTAGTTGGGGCCGCCACCGCCTTCGGGTGTGACCCAGACGATGTTTTGCGTGGGGTCTTTGATGTCGCAGGTTTTGCAGTGCACGCAGTTTTGTGCGTTGATCTGCAGGCGTTGTGCATCGCCGCCCTGGGCGGTGTCGGGCACAAATTCGTACACACCGGCCGGGCAGTAGCGGCTCTCGGGGCCAGCAAACTTGGCCAGGTTGATGCCGACGGGCACGCTGGCGTCTTTCAGCGTCAGGTGCGGGGGCTGCTCTTCGGCGTGGTTGGTGTTGCTGACAAACACGCTGCTCAGGCGGTCGAAGGTGATGACACCGTCGGGCTTGGGGTAGCTGATCTGCGGCATGTCGGCTGCAGGGCGCAGTTTGGTGTGGTCTTTGGTGGTGTTGTGCAGCGTCCAGGGTGGGGTGGCCACGCCGACTTTGGGCAAAAACCAGTGCTCCACACCGGTCATCAGTTTGCCCAAAAGCGGGCTCTTCTTGAACCAGTTCTTGAAGTTGCGGTAGGTCCACAGTTCTTCGTGCAGCCAGCTGGCTTTGAAGCCGGCTTCGAACGCGGTGAGTTCGTCGCCCTGGCGGCCGGCCACCACGGCTTCGTAGGCCGCATCGGCGCACAGCATGCCGCTTTTGAGGGCGGCGTGGCTGCCCTTGATGCGCGCGGCGTTCAGAAAACCGGCGTCGCAGCCCACCAGCGCACCGCCGGGGAACACGGTTTTGGGCAAGGCCTGGGGCGTGCCGTTGTTCAGAGCCCGGGCACCGTAAGAGAGGCGTTTGCCCCCCTCGATGTGCGCCTTGATGGCCGGGTGGGTTTTCCAGCGCTGCATTTCCTCGAAAGGGCTCATCCAGGGGTTGTCGTAGTCCAGCCCAATGACGTAGCCCAGCGTGACCTTGTTGCCTTCCAGGTGGTACAGAAAGCCGCCACCAAACGCGTCGTCGTTCAGGGGCCAACCGGCGGTGTGCACCACCAGGCCGGGTTTGGCCTTTTCAGCCGGGATTTCCCACAGCTCTTTGAGGCCGATGGCAAAGGTCTGCGCGTCTGTGCCTTCGTCTAGCTTGAATTTTTCAATGACCTGTTTGCCCAGGTGGCCGCGTGCGCCTTCGGCAAACACCGTGTACTTGGCGTGCAGCTCCATGCCAATTTGGAAGGCGTCGGTGGGCTCACCGTCTTTGCCCACACCCATGTTGCCGGTGGCCACACCTTTGACGCTGCCGTTTTCGTTGTAGAGCACTTCTGCGGCGGCAAAGCCGGGGAAAATTTCCACGCCCAGGCTTTCAGCCTGCTCGGCCAGCCACTTGGTGACGGCCCCCAGGCTGATGACGTAGCAGCCGTGGTTGTCGAAGTTGCGGGGCATCAGCCAATCGGGCGTGCGGGTGGCGCCGGTCTCGCTCAGCACCAGCAGGTCGTCGCCGGTCACGGGCTGGTTCAGCGGGGCACCCAGCTCTTTCCAGTTGGGGAACAGTTCGGTGATGGCAATGGGGTCCATCACCGCGCCCGACAAAATGTGCGCGCCAGGCTCGGAGCCCTTTTCCAGCACCACCACCGACACGTCGGTGCCTTTTTCTGCGCTGAGTTGCTTCAGGCGGATGGCGGTGGCCAGCCCTGCCGGGCCGCCGCCCACCACGACCACGTCGTACTCCATGGCCTCGCGGGGGCCAAATTGCGCCAGGATGTCTTCAGGTGTCATGTGGGGCTCGCTAAGATGGTTTTTTGATGTGTGAAAAGGGGCTGTCAGCTTGCAGTCTGCTGACGCGGGCGCGACGAATTTTAGTGGCGGTTCGTGTTTAATAGAACGACCGTTCGTTTTTTGTGCCATGTCTGCGACGCAGTTTGCATTCGCAACGGCTTTGTTGGGCTTTGTTGCAAACAACGGCCCAGTTGCAACAGCCGCTTACACCAAGGGCTCCGGTGCATCTGCGTCACTCACAGGATTGGGATCGGCAGCTGTGGGAGCCGCGGTTCACTGGGGCACAGAAGCTGAGAAGGCGGCCTCTGCAACCCGCTACGTCGCCCATGCGGCTGCGGGATGCGTGAGTTCAGTTGCAGGAGGCGTAGCCTGCGGGCTGGGCGTTGCGCCGCAACTCCCGGCTGATGGTGCTCGGGGAACGCCCCAGGACTTGGGCCATGGCGCGAACGCTGTACTTCTGCTGGGTCAGACTGGCCAGGGTCACGCGGTCTTCAGGCTGGAGTTGTTGATAGCGCTTGGGCGGGGTGCTTTGCATCTGCGGACCTTACTCGGTGGCAGGTGTTGCACTTCAGACTTGAATCCGCCCATAAAAAAAGCCACCTGCACCTCCTCAGCCGCTGAGGCCGGGGGTTCCAGGTGGCTTGTGTTCTTGAGCCGGTGCCGGTTTGTCAGTCGGCCTTCTTGCCCCGCACAGCCTTGCTACCCTTGGGCTTGTCCTCAGGCGTCACAAACCCGATAGGCCGCTTCGGTGGATCGGGTGGTATCGTCAGCTCGCGCAGCGCATCAAACACCTGACGCAGTTGATTGCGCGCATTGCGGCTGAACGTGTCATGCGACATCGCCAGCGCCTCGGTCTTCTCCTCCAGACTGGACAGCCGCTCCGCCAAGTCCTTATGCAGCACAGCCGCCTCACGTAGGCGCACAAAGGCCCGCACCACATACACCGACACCTCCACCGCACGCGGGCTGTTGAGCACCATCGCCGCCATGATGGCGCCGTGCTCTGTGAAAACGTAGGGCAAGTATTTGCGGTGCTGACCGCGCCCGGTCTTTAAGGTCGCAATTTGCGACCTTAAAGAATCGGACTCCTCGGGCGTGAGCTGAAACATGAAGTCGGCGGGAAACCGCGCGGCGTTGCGCTTGACCGCCTCATTGAAACGCTTGGTCTCCACGCCATACAGCGCCGCCAGGTCGCTGTCCAGAATCACCCGCTGACCGCGCAGCGCGGCAATGGCCAGCGAAATGCTTTGAATGGCGGGCGTGTCCGACAAGTCCGGTGCTGATCCGCTGACCATTACCGTGCATCCCCGGCCAGTAGACCATCGAGCATCTGCATAACCACCTGCTGCTTGGCGCGCGGCAGCGTGGCAATCTGCTCGATCTGCTGCTGCCACTTCGGAGCCGGGCCGCGCTTGGCTGCGCTACGTTTGGTGGCTGTTTGCCCAGGCGCATCGAACAACTCATCGAGCGAGACCTCAAGATGCTGTGCCACAGCGGGCATGGCCGACACCGGCACGCGCCTGCGCCCGCACTCATAGGACTGCAAGGTTTGCTGGGAAATGCCCAGCTTCTCGGCGAGCTGCACCTGGGTGATGCTGCGCGCCTTGCGCAGCGCGGCAATGCGGCTGCCGAATGGGCGCGTTTGCTGCGGATGAAGGAGTTGCTCAAGGATGCGCATTTTGTTGATGTTTTAACACGGCACTGACCGCCACCCATGTTGGCGTATTGCTCCGGGTTCCCTGGTTTGTGCTGAAAATGCGTTTTTTCATTCTGCACACACCGCCCATGAGCCACTCTGACACGAATCCCCTGCGCGACGCGCAATTCGACGCTGGCCTGGCCACCCGCACCCAGGTGATGGGCGAGGCCTTTGTGACCAAAGCGTTTGCCGGGGCCGACGACTTCACGTTGGTGATGCAAGAGTTCATCAGCCGCAACGCTTGGGGCACCGTGTGGCAACGCGACGGCCTTGACCTGAAAACCCGCAGCCTGCTGACGGTGGCCATGCTGGCTGCGCTGGGCCGCCAGCAAGAGCTGAAAGGCCATGTGCGCGGTGCGCTGAACAACGGGGCCACGCCCGAAGAGTTGCGCGAGCTGTTTTTGCACGCCACGGTGTACTGCGGGTTTCCGCTGGCGATTGACGGCTTTCGCTCGGCGTGCGAGGTCATCAACGAGGTGAAGGCCGCTGCCGCCTGACCAGGGCCATTGCGGCTTGCAGGTCACCCACCCATGAGCCGGTGCACCAGGTCTGCCGTGGTGCGGGCGCCGTATTTGCGCATGAGTTTGGCTCGGTACACCTCCACCGTGCGGTGGCTCAGCCCCAGGGTTTTGGCCATGGCTTTGGCCGTTTGCCCTTGCGTCACCAGGGCCGCCACCTCGCGTTCGCGCGGCGTGAGTTCGGCCTGCACGGGGCGGCGTGCACTGAGGTCTTCAAACGTCCAGATGCCAGCCTCGTGCGGGTCGTTGCGGTTCAGGGCGTGGCCTGTGACGTGGCACCAGAAGGTCTGGCCCTTGAAGCGGCCGTCCACGCGTTTCATCAGCCGGTCGTCGGCGTAGCGGCCTTGGGCGTTCAGGATGGGCGCAATGCGGGCGCCAATGCGTTCGTATTCGTCGGCGCTGGGGTACAAAATCTGAAAGCTTTGCCCCACCAGTTGCGCCCGTGTGGCCCCAAACATATCGCACACCACCTGGTTGCAGTCCACCATGGCACGGTGGCGCGACAGCACCAGGCCCACAGGGGCCAGGTCAAAGGCCAGGCGGTAGTCGATGGCGCTGTGGGTGTCCGGTGTCATGGGTGCGCTGGCAGGTGGGGTAGGGGTTGGGCTTTACGAAATACTACGTAATGGGCTACGTAGTATCGTGCGGGTTTTCAACGTGTGTGTGGGTCCCTTTCTCAAGGAGTTGCGTGTGAACAAGATTTACCCGAGTGCGGCCGAGGCGCTGCAAGGCGTGGTGGCCGATGGCCAGCTGATGGCCGTGGGCGGTTTCGGCCTGTGCGGCATTCCCGAAGCGCTGATCGACGCCCTGCGCGACAGTGGCGTGAAAGACCTGACGGTCATTTCCAACAACGCCGGTGTGGACGGTTTTGGCCTGGGCAAGCTGCTGGAAACCCGCCAGATCAAAAAAATGATTTCGTCCTACGTGGGCGAAAACAAAGAGTTCGAGCGCCAGTACCTGGCCGGTGAACTGGAGCTGGAATTCACCCCCCAGGGCACGCTGGCCGAAAAGCTGCGCGCCGGTGGTGCGGGCATTCCGGCCTTTTTCACCAAAACCGGGGTGGGTACCCTGGTGGCCGAGGGCAAAGAGCTGCGCGAGTTCGACGGTGAAACCTACGTGATGGAGCGCGGCCTGGTGCCCGCCGTGTCGCTGGTGAAGGCGCACCGCGCCGACAAGTCGGGCAACCTGCAGTTCCGCTTCACAGCCCGCAACTTCAACCCCGCCGTGGCCATGGCCGGCAAGATCACCATCGTGGAAGTGGAAGAGATCGTGGAAACCGGTGAAATTCCACCCGACCAGGTGCACCTGCCCGGCATTTACGTGCACCGCCTGGTGCTGAACGCCACGCCCGAAAAGCGCATTGAAAAGCGCACCGTCACCCCCACCGCAGGAGTTTGAACATGAGCTGGAACCAAGACCAAATGGCCGCCCGGGCCGCACAAGAGCTGGAAGACGGGTTTTACGTGAACCTCGGCATTGGCATTCCCACGCTGGTGGCCAACTTTGTGCCGGCCGACAAAGAGGTGTGGCTGCAAAGCGAAAACGGCATGTTGGGCATTGGCCCTTTCCCCACCGAAGCCGAGGTGGACGCCGACCTGATCAACGCGGGCAAACAAACGGTGACCACGCTCAAGGGCAGCAGCATTTTTGGCAGCCACGAGAGTTTTGCCATGATCCGCGGCGG
>CAYFFJ010000090.1:4671-9213 GCA_964342395.1 uncultured Hydrogenophaga sp. | reverse complement strand
GACAACGAGTGGGGCTATTCCAACAAGTGCCTGGAAATGGCGCGCGTGGTGGCGGCTTAATTTCCCGGCCGCACCGGTCTTTACACAGGGCCCGTGCAGAGTCCCTCCCGGTCCATGCTAGAAACTGGCATGGACCGTTTTTGTTTACCCCTCACCACTTGGGCCTGCGCCGCTGCGCTGGCTGCCTTGCCTGCCGTCGCCACTGCCGCAGGGGCTCCCCGCGAATTGCCTGGCCCAGGCGTGATCGTGCAGCTGCGCCCCGGCGCGGTGGCGCAGGCCGAACCTGTGGCCTCTGCCACGCTGCGCGACAGCCCTCAGGCCCTGCGCGAGCAGGCCCAAGCCACCTGGCAACGCCAACACGCCCTGCGCACCGATCGCCTGAAGGCCTTGGCCGTGGACGCCGGTGTGCCAGTCGCCGATGTGGGCTCGGCAGGCACCGCCTTGCGGCTGGACTTTGCCCAGCCCCTGACCGGCGAGCCTTTGCAGGCTGCCATGCGCCGCTTGCGCTTGCACCCCGACGTGGCCAGCGTCACGCCCAACGTGCGTTGGCAGCGGCAACAAAGCACCACCGTGCCCAACGACCCTTTGTTTGCTTCGCAATGGCATTTGCAGGCGCCCACCACGCATGCGTCCGCGCTGAACCTGCCGACGGCCTGGACGCTGAACACGGGCGCAGCCAGCGCCCTGGTGGTGGCCGTGGTGGACGGCGGCGTGCGCTACGACCACCCCGATCTGGCGGGCCACCTGTTGCCTGGGTATGACTTCGTGAGTGAGCTGGCCGTGGCCAACGACGGCAACGGCCGCGATGCCGATGCCAGCGACCCGGGCGACTGGGTCACGCGGGCCGAATCGCTCAGCGCCGTCTACCAAGGGTGCGACGTGTCCAACAGTTCCTGGCACGGCACCGCCATTGCCGGGCAAATTGCGGCGGCCACCAACAACGGCGCGGGGGTGGCCGGGGTGCATTGGGGGGCGCAGGTGCTGCCTGTGCGGGTGGCCGGCAAATGTGGGGCGCTGTTGAGTGATTTGCTCGATGGCATGCGGTGGGCAGCGGGCTTGCCGGTCACGGGCGTGCCTGCCAACGCCACCCCTGCCAAGGTCATCAACCTCAGCTATGGCGGCTCCGGGGCCTGTGACAGTGCTTACCAGCAAACCGTGAACGACATCATGGCGGCGGGCACCCTGGTGGTGGTCGCAGCAGGCAACTCGGCCGAACCCGTGACCCGCCCCGCCGACTGCACGGGGGTGGTGGCCGTGGGGGCGGTGCGTGGCGATGGGGCCAAAACCAGCTATGCCAGCTACGGCCCCTCCGTGGCCTTGGTGGTGCCCGGTGGTTCGGGGGGCAGCGGGGTTGACGCAGGTTTGCTCACCACCCTGAACTCGGGGCGCACCGTGCCTGGCAGCGCTGTCTATGGTTCACTGGTGGGCACCAGCTTTGCCGCGCCGTTGGTGGCGGGCACGGCGGCCCTCATGTTCAGCGTGCAGCCCACACTCACCCCTGCTGACGTGTCCCGTTTGTTGAAAGCATCGGTACGCCCACACACCACACAGGCCAACCTGTCAACTTGCAGCGCCACCGCCTTGTCGCAAACGGTGTGCAACTGCACCACCGACAGCTGCGGCAGCGGTTTGCTGGATGCTTCTCTGGCGCTGGCGGCGGCCACCTCGGCCGTGTCGCCCACCCCCACCCTGGCCGAACCCACCACGTCTGCGGCCGACAGCGGTGGCGGGGGGCACACCGGCTGGGCCTGGGGGCTCGGTTTGTGGGCTTGGTTGGGGGTCCTGGCGCTCAGCCGGGGCAGGTTTGCCAGTCCAGCGAAGGCGCGTCAGCCAGGCCGCTGTTGAGGCCGCGCACGGTGTCCTGAAGCGCGGGTGTGGCTTGCGGCAGGGTCAGCGTGTGTTGGCGGGTTTCGGGCCGCTCGATCACCACCTTGGCGTTTTTGATGCCATTGCGGGCCACATCACGCAAGGCTTGTGCCGCCGTTGCTTCGGAGGGAAAGGTCCCCAGCGCCAGGCCGGGTTGCAGCGCCGGGTGGTTCACGTCGCGGTGTTCCACTTTGGCCGCGCGAAGATCGGCCTTGCGTGCACGCAAGGCTTCGGAGGTGGGGAATTTGCCCAGGTAAACGATCCAACGGGCAGGTAGCGCCGTGGTGTCGATCTGCCAGCTGCCGTCGGGCAAAGCACGGGCCAACGCCGCTTGAAGCCCTGCGACGTGGGGGTCGCTGAGGGCGGTGGCTTGCAGGCATGGGAGGGTTTCTGTGCCACGACGCGATGTGCCGCTGGCCGATGGTGGCCCTGCCGCAGGTTCAGTGGCGGTGCGCCACACGGCCACACGTTCGGGCTGGCGTTGTTGCGCCAGCCGCTGGGGTTCGCGCAGCGGGGCGGGGTCGGCCCAACTTCCCGCCCCTGCCAGGGCTGACCAATGGCCTTGGGTCCAGGTGAAATAACCCGCGTTGGCCAACAGCAGCACCAGCAAAGTGGCGCGCATCATGGCGTGGCACCCACCGGCCGCACGCTGACATCGGCGCTGTGCACGGTTTGCATGCCCTGTGGGGTGAGCACCAGCAAGGCCCCTTGTGGGTCCACGCCACAGCCGGTGCCTTGTGTGAGGCCATTTTTGCCATCCGACAACACCAGGGCCTGGTCGCGCAGGGCGTCGCGTTGGGCAAAGCGCTGGGCAAAGGCGGAAAAGCCCAATGCTTCAAACGCCAGCAAGTCGCGCAGCAGGGCGGGTGCCACGGCGCGCAGCACCGCACCGGTGTCCAGCCCGCCTGGGTGGGCTTGGTGGGCCGCCAGGCCGGTGGGGGGCACACCAGTCCAGGCGGCGGTGGGGTCGGGCACGGGGGCTTCTATGTTGATGCCCACGCCCACCACCAGGCAGGCGTTGCCTGCAAAGTGCGCGGTTTCCACCAAAATGCCTGCCAGTTTGGCCCCGCCCAGCCACAGGTCGTTGGGCCACTTCAGGCGCAAGCGCTCGCCCACGGCGGGGGGCAGCAAAGGCCCCAGCGCATCGGCCACGCTCACGCCCACCGCCAGCGACAGCCCGGCCCAGTGCGCGGGCTGCAGGGGCAGCAGCAGCGAAAACGTCAGGCTGTGGCCGGGCTGGCTGAGCCAGGTTTTGCCCATGCGGCCGCGGCCAGCGGTCTGGTCGGCGGCCACCAGCAGCGTGGGGGCCTGGCCGGGTGGGCCTGAGTGGGCGCGGCGCATCAATTCGGCGTTGGTCGAGTCAATGCTGGGCACCACCTCCACCGTGAAACCAGCCATGGCCGGTGCGGGGTGCTCGGCCAGGGTTTGGGCCATGGCGGGCCACACGGCCTCGGCGGCTTGGTTGAGAGACGCCACGCAGGCGATCAGGGGGAGGTGCTCGGGCCTGTGTTCGGGCGTGGGCATGGGTGTGGTCAGCCTTTGGGTTTGGCGCGCGCGCGCCGGGGCTTGGCCGCCGGTGCCGTGCTGGCCAGCAAGGTGCCCCGGCACACGCCGTGGCCGCACCAGCAGGGGTAGTCGGCTTTCAGCTGGGGGGTCAGGGGTTCGTCAATGACCAGGCCGTAGTCGTAAAACAGCTCTTCGCCTGCGGCGATGTCGCGCAGCGCGTCGATGAACACGCGTTGGCCTTCCTGGCTGGCCGCGCAATTGGGGGCGCAGCTGTGGTTGATCCAGCGCGAGCTGTTGCCACCGAACTTGGCGTCGATCACGCGTGCGTCGTCGATGTGAAAGTAAAACGTGTGGTGCGGTTGCGCCGGGTCGTGCGGGTGGCGGCGCAGGGCTTCGGGCCAGGTGATGAGTTCACCCGTGTATTCCAGCAGCCGCTCACCGGCCTTGAGGGGCGCCAGGGCATACACCCCCTTGCCATGCACGCCAGAGCGGCGCACCTGGATGCGGCGTATGGGGGCCGGGGCTGTGCGGTCTGTGAGTGTCTTCGGCACGGGCGGCAAATTTTGGTAAGGTTTTGTCATGCATGTGCGCACCTGCGCACACCCACCAGCGCGCTTGTGCGCGCACGACGAGGCGAATTGTAGAGATGAAAACTTTGGTGATTGCCGAGAAGCCGTCCGTGGCCCAAGACATCGTTCGCGCCCTGACCCCCGTGGCAGGCAAGTTCGACAAACACGACGACCATTTTGAGAACGACACCCACGTGGTCACGTCGGCCGTGGGCCACCTGCTGGAAATTGCCGCCCCCGAAGAATTTGATGTGAAGCGCGGCAAGTGGAGCTTTGCCCACCTGCCTGTGCTGCCGCCGTACTTCGACCTGAAGCCCATCGACAAAACCAAGTCGCGCCTGAGCGCCGTGGTGAAACTGGCCAAACGCAAAGACGTGACGGCCCTGGTCAACGCGTGTGACGCGGGCCGCGAGGGCGAGTTGATTTTTCGGCTGATTGAACAGTACGCCGGGGGCAAAAAACCGCTGGGCAAACCCGTGCAGCGGCTGTGGCTGCAGTCCATGACGCCACAGGCCATCCGCGACGGCTTCACGCACCTGCGCAGCGACGCGCAAATGCGCCCGCTGGCCGATGCCGCCCGCAGCCGCTCCGAGGCCGACTG
>CAYFFJ010000090.1:3635-4661 GCA_964342395.1 uncultured Hydrogenophaga sp. | reverse complement strand
AAGCCCGTGGACAAAACCAAGACACGCCTGAACGCCGTGGTCAAACTGGCCAAACGCAAGGACGTGGACAAACTCGTCAACGCGTGTGACGCGGGCCGCGAGGGCGAGCTGATCTTCCGCCTGATCGAGCAGTACGCCGGTGGTCTCAAAGGCGGTTCATATCAGGCGCTGGGCAAACCGGTGCAGCGACTGTGGCTGCAGTCCATGACGCCAGCGGCCATCCGCGACGGTTTCGAGCACCTGCGCAGCGACGCCCAGATGCAGGGCCTGGCCGATGCGGCGCGCAGCCGCTCCGAGGCCGACTGGATGGTGGGCATCAACGGCACACGCGCCATGACGGCGTTCAACAGCCGCGACGGCGGCTTTTTCTTGACCACCGTGGGCCGGGTGCAAACCCCCACGCTGGCCGTGGTGGTGGAGCGGGAGGAAAAAATCCGCCAGTTCGTCAGCCGCAACTATTGGGAAGTGCACGCCAGCTTCCAGGCCCAGGCCGGTGAATACCCCGCCAAGTGGTTTGACCCCGCGTTCAAGAAGCCCACGGCCAAATCTGCGGATGAGGCCGCCGACCCCGAGCAGCGCGCCGACCGCGTGTGGACCGAGGTGCAGGCACGGCAAATAGCCGACGCTTCACGCCAGCAGCCCGCCCGCGTCAGCGAAGAAAGCAAACCCACCACCCAGGCCAGCGGCCTGTTGTACGACCTGACCAGCCTGCAGCGCGAGGCCAACGGCCGCTTTGGCTTCAGCGCCAAAACCACGCTGGCGCTGGCGCAAAGCCTGTACGAGCGCCACAAGGCCCTGACCTACCCGCGTACCGACAGCCGCGCGCTGCCTGAAGATTACGTGCCCACGGTCAAGCAGACCTTTGAAATGCTGGCCGACAGCGGCATGAGCCACCTGGCCCCGCACGCCCAAACGGCACTGGCCAATGGCTACATCAAGCCCACCAAGCGCGTGTTTGACAACGCCAAGGTGAGCGACCACTTCGCCATCATCCCCACGCTGCAAGCGCCCAGCGGCCTGAGCGAA
>CAYFFJ010000090.1:0-3625 GCA_964342395.1 uncultured Hydrogenophaga sp. | reverse complement strand
CTGAGCGAAGCCGAACAAAAGCTGTACGACCTGGTGGTGCGCCGCTTCCTGGCGGTGTTTTTCCCGCCAGCCGAGTTCACCGTCACCACCCGCATTTCCACGGTTGAACGCAGTGGCCAGGCCTACAACTTCAAAACCGAAGGCAAGGTGCTGGTCAAGCCGGGCTGGATGGCCGTGTACGGCAAAGAAGCCGCCGAAGACGTGGCCGATGCCAAAGAAGGCGACAAGGGCCAGAACCTGGTGCCCGTGGCCCCTGGCGAAACGGTGCAAAACACCGCCGCAGACCCCAAAGGCCTGAAAACCAAGCCCCCCGCCCGCTACTCTGAAGCCACGCTGCTGGGTGCCATGGAAGGCGCGGGCAAACTGATTGACGACGAAGAGTTGCGCGAAGCCATGCAGGAAAAAGGCCTGGGCACCCCAGCCACCCGCGCCAGCATCATCGAAGGGCTGATTGCCGAGAAGTACATGCTGCGCGAAGGCCGCGAGCTGATTCCCACGGCCAAAGCCTTCCAGCTCATGACGCTGCTGCGCGGCCTGCAGGTGGAAGAACTGTCGCGCCCCGAACTCACCGGCGACTGGGAGCACAAGCTGTCGCAAATGGAGCGCGGCCAGCTCAGCCGCGAAGCCTTCATGCGCGACATTGCCGACATGACGCAGCGCATGGTGCAAAAGGCCAAGGAATACGACCGCGACACCATCCCCGGCGACTACGCCACCCTGCCCACGCCCTGCCCCAACTGCGGTGGCGTGGTGAAAGAAAACTACCGGCGTTTCACCTGTGTCGGGGCCGATGGCCACAGCGAAGGCTGCGGTTTTTCGTTCACCAAATCGCCCGCTGGCCGCACCTTTGAAACCGCCGAGGCCGAGGCCTTTTTGCGCGACCGCCACATTGGCCCGCTGGAAGGCTTCCGCTCCAAAGCCGGCTGGCCCTTTGTGGCCGAAATGAAGCTGGTGTTTGCCGAAGACGACCGCAACTGGAAGCTGGAATTCGACTTTGGCGACGACAAAAAGGCCGAAGAAACCGGTGAGCTGGTGGCGTTTGACGAGGCCGAAAACCTGGGCGCCTGCCCCAAATGCGGCAGCGCCGTGCACGAGCACGGGGCCAACTACGTGTGCGCAAAGTCGGTGCCCACCGCCGACCAGCCCACGCCCAGCTGCGACTTCAAGAGCGGCAAGGTCATCCTGCAACAAACGGTGGAGGCCGAGCAGGTGAAAAAGCTGCTGGCCACCGGCAAAACCGACCTGCTGGACAAGTTTGTGTCCATGCGCACCCGCCGCGCGTTCAAGGCCTTCCTGGCCTGGGACGCGAAAGAGGGCAAGGTGGTGTTCGAGTTCGAGCCCCGCGCCAGCAAATTCCCACCGCGCAAAACGGCTGCAGCGGGTGCAGCCCCAGCCGCCAAAACCGCTGCGGCCAAAGCACCTGCGGCGAAGAAAGTGGCGCGAAAGGCGGCGGCCGCCAAAAAATGACCATTTCCCCCGCCCAGTTTGAGGGCCAAGCCATCCGACGCTGCCACAGCAGAAAGCCTGTTGCGCTTGGTTCAGTCCGTGCCCAGCCCCAAAGCCGAGCCCATCAAACTGTGGCTGGCCAAGGTGGGGTATGAGCGCATGCAAGAGCTGGCAGATCCCGCGATGTCATTGAACCGTGCGCGCGAAACCTGGCAGCAGCATGGGCGCAGCGACAAGTGGATTCAGCAGCGCATGACCGGGCAGGAGACCCGCAACAAGCTGACCGACTATTGGCGCGAACACGGCGTTCAACCGGGGCAAGAATTCGCCATCCTGACCAACCTGATTCACCAGGAGTGGTCTGGCCTGAGCGTGCAGCAGCACAAAACCGCTGCGGCGGTGGGCGGTCGCATTGCCAGGCAGGCGCGCCAGCAGCTGGAGCAGCAAACGGGGCGTTCGGTGGTGACGGGGGACAACTACCTCGCTCCGCCTACCGCACCTGTGTTGCCGGCTGATGTAAAAAATAGATAGCTTAAAAACCAATACCATCAAGCGGTATAGGCCAAAAAAGCTTGTAATTTATTCGATGCCGGGCCGGTTGGGGTTGTGGAAGCGCACCCCCACCCGCAAGCCGGGCGGGTGGCGGCCGGGGTGGGCGTCTTCCATCTTCAGATCGGCCCCGTGCTGCTGGGCAATTTCGTGCACGATGGCCAGCCCCAGGCCCGAACCGTCCACGTTGGTGCCCAGTGCCCGGTAGAAGGGTTGCAGCACCAGCTCGCGCTCGTTTTCCGCAATGCCCATGCCGGTGTCTTCCACCTGCAAAATTTGCACGCCACTGAACGGGTCCACCAGCACCCGGGCCGTCACCACGCCGCCGCTGGGGGTGTAGTTGAGAGCGTTGTCCACCAGGTTGCGCACCAGCTCGCTCAGCAGCGTGGGGTTGCCGTCCATCAGGCATTCGGGGGGCACGGTTTGCGGGCCGTCATAGCCCAGGTCGATTTTTTTGTCCAGCGCGCGGGGCACCGAGTCTTGCACCACCTCGGTCACGATGCGCGCCAGGTCGATGGTGGCGGTGGGCAGGGTGCGGCCCGTGGTTTCGGCGCGGGCCAGGGCCAGCAGCTGGTTCACGGTGTGGGTGGCGCGCACGCTGGAGCGCGCAATTTGCTGCAGCGAGCGGTGTATTTCCTCGGGCCGTGTTTCGCGCTGCGCCATGTCGGCCTGCATGCGCAGGCCCGCCAGCGGGGTTTTGAGCTGGTGGGCCGCGTCGGCCAAAAAACGTTTCTGGGTGCTGAGCGACGCCTTCAGCCGGTTGAGCAAGTCGTTGATGGACGACACCAGCGGCGCCACCTCTTCGGGCACAAACGACTCGTCCAGCGGGCTCAGGTCGTCGGGTTTTCGGGCGCGGATGCGCTGCTCCAGGTCGTTCAACGGGCGGATGCCGCGCACCAGCGCCATCCACACCAGCAGCACGGCCAGGGGCAATATGACGAACTGCGGCACCATCACGCCTTTGATGATTTCGGTGGCCAGGGTGGAGCGTTTGGCCAGGGTTTCCGCCACCTGCACCAGCAGCAGGTGCTCGGGCGCGGCTTCGTGGCGCAGCCAGGTGTAGGCCACCCGCACGTCATCGCCCCGGATGGCGTCGGTGCGCAGCATGACCTTGCCGGCCTCGGGCTCCACGTCGTTGGTCGGGCTGGGGAAATCGGCTTCGCCGCTGATGTGTTCGCCCTTCAGGCCCCGCACCTGGTAGTACACCAGGTCGGCGTCGTCGGCCCGCAAAATGTCGCGGGCCTGGCCGGTCAGGTTGAGTTGCACCTTGCCTTGTTTGACCACCACGAACTGGGCAATGGCCTGCAGGTCGTACTCCAGCGCCCGGTCAAACGGTTTGCCCGCAATGCCTTGGGCCACCCACCAGGTCAGGGCCAGGCTGAGCGGCCACAGCAGCAGCAGGGGGGTGAGCATCCAGTCCAGGATTTCCCCGAACAGGCTGCGCTTTTCGCGCTGAAACAGCCCGAAGGCCGTCAGGCTGGACGCGGCGTCTTCAGCCGGGGATTTTTTCAAGGCAGTAGCCCAGGCCGCGCACGGTGGCAATGCGGATGGGGCCCTTTTCGATTTTCTTGCGCAGGCGGTGGATGTACACCTCAATGGCGTTGTTGCTCACCTCTTCGCCCCACTCGCA
>CAYFFJ010000089.1:0-9216 GCA_964342395.1 uncultured Hydrogenophaga sp. | reverse complement strand
CGGCCACGTCGCCCAGCATGGTCTCAGGCCGGGTGGTGGCCACGGTCAGGCCTTTGGCCAGCTCGCCGTTCACGGTTTGCGGGCCGTCGGCAAACGGGTATTCGATGTGCCACAGCGAGCCGTCTTTTTCCTCGTTTTCCACTTCCAGGTCGGACACGGCGCTTTGCAGCACCGGGTCCCAGTTGACCAGGCGTTTGCCACGGTAAATCAGGCCCTGTTCGTACAGCTTCACAAAGGTGTCGGTGACCACCTTGCTCAGCTTGTCGTCCATGGTGAAGTACTCGCGGCCCCAGTCCACGCTGTCGCCCATGCGGCGCATTTGGGTGGTGATGGTGTTGCCGCTTTGCTCTTTCCATTCCCACACCTTGGACACGAAGTTTTTGCGGGCCTCGGCTGGTGTGGGCCCCATGTCGTGGCGGCTGATGCCTTGGGCCTGCAGCTGGCGCTCCACCACGATTTGGGTGGCAATGCCGGCATGGTCGGTGCCGGGCACCCACACGGTGTTGAACCCAGCCATGCGGTGGTAGCGGGTGAGGCTGTCCATGATGGTCTGGTTGAACGCGTGGCCCATGTGCAAGGTGCCCGTCACGTTCGGGGGGGGCAGCTGGATGGCGAACGCCGGAGCGCCCGCCTGGGGAGCGCCCGTGCCCCGGAACCCTGCGGTGCCGTAGCCGCGTTGTTCCCATTCGGGGCCCCAGTGGGCTTCCAGCGCAGCAGGCTCGAACGACTTGGACAGCGAATTCAGGCCGGGCTGTGCGGGCGCTGCGTGGGACGGGGTGGCTTCAGACATGGCGGCAATCTCGGGCTGGGCACGCAGGCGGTGCCGGCGGCGGTGTGATGAACAACCCGAGATTTTACGAAGCGCGTCTGGGGCCTGCTTCAAGCCTCAGGCCACAAACCCCATTCAGGGCCCAGCGGTGCGTGCAGCGCCAGTGCCACGCCGGTCACGGGGTGGGTCAGGTGCAGGTCGGTGGCGTGCAGCCACAGGCGTTGCAGGCCCAGGTGGGCGGCCACGTCGCGGTTGAGTGGGCCTTTGCCGTGGGTGGCGTCGCCCACGATGGGGTGGGCAATGTGTTTCATGTGGCGGCGCAACTGGTGCCGCCGCCCGGTGAGGGGTTGCAGGGCCACGCGGGCCAGCCGTGTGCTGGGGTGGGGGCCTTGGGGCAGGGGCAGTGTGAACCGCGCCAGGGTGCGGTAGCGGGTGTGGGCGGTTTGCACCAAGTCGCGCGTGTCGCGCACATCGTCGGGCAGGCGGCGCAGCGGGTGGTCGATGTCGCCTGCGTCGGCGGGCCAGCCGCGCACCACGGCCTGGTAGGTTTTGTGCAGGCCGTGGCCTTGCTCGAACGCCTGGCCCACCAAGCGGGCGGTGTCGGCGTCCAGCGCAAACAGCAGCACGCCGCTGGTGCCTTTGTCCAGCCGGTGCACCGGCCACACGTGGCGGCCCAGCTGGTCGCGCAGCAGCTGCATGGCAAAGCGGGTTTCGCCCGCGTCCAGCCCGGTGCGGTGCACCAGCAGGCCCGGTGGCTTGTGAATGGCCACCAGGTGCTCGTCTTGGTGCAGCAGGCTCAGCATGCGGGCATTGTCCCCGGGGGTGTGCCGGGGAGGGGCATCAGGCCAGTTCCAGCACCACGTCGATGTTGCCGCGTGTGGCGTTGGAGTAAGGGCACACCTGGTGGGCGGCGTCCACCAGGGCCTGGGCAGCAGCGCGCTCCATGCCGGGCAGGGCAATCACCAGTTTGGCGTTGATGCCAAAACCCTGGGGAATGGGGCCAATGCCCACGCTGGCGGTGATGGACGTGTCGGCAGGCACGGCCACTTTTTGCAGGCCTGCCACGTGTTTCATGGCGCCCAGGAAGCAGGCGGAGTAACCGGCGGCAAACAGCTGCTCGGGGTTGGTGGCGCCACCGGCACCGCCCAGTTCTTTGGGGGGGGCCAGTTTCACGTCCAGCAGGCCGTCGTTGCTGACGGAGCGGCCTTCGCGGCCGCCAGTGGAGGTGGCAACAGCGGTGTAAAGCACTTTGTCGAGAGAGATGGTCATGGTGGGTCTTTCAAAGGTCAAGGATGGGCCGAAGCCCGGGGGGGGGCGAGAAAAAAAGGGGGCAGTCAGGCCAGCCACACGGCGGCCAGGCCCAGTGCGCCCGGCAGCGCCTGAATGAACAGGATTTTTCGGCTGGCTGTCAGGCCGCCGTAAATGCCTGCCACGGTCACGCAGGACAGAAAAAACACTTGCACCGCGTGCCCGGCGGGGCCTTGCGACAGGCCCCAGATCAACCCGGCCGCCAGAAACCCGTTGTAGAGCCCCTGGTTGGCGGCCAGTGTTTTGGTGGCCGCTGAAAACTCGGGTGTGGTGCCAAAGGCGCGCCGCCCTTTTGGGGTGTCCCACCAGAACATTTCCAAGGCGAGGATGTAGAGGTGGAGGGCCGCGATCAGGGCAATCAGGGCATTGGCGGTGGTTTGCATGGTGGGTGGGGGGTGTGGGGTTTCAGGGGGCGGTTGCGCCCAGGCGCTGGCGCAGGGTGTGCAGCTCGGCGGTGAGACGGGCGAGTTCGGCGGTGTCGCAGGCCAGCTTGTCGGCCATGCCCAATGGGATGCAGGCCGCCTGTTCGCGCAGGGCCAGGCCTGCGGGTGTGAGGCCTATGTGCACCTTGCGTTCGTCTTGCGTGCTGCGCTGGCGTTGCACCCAACCGGCGGCCTCCATGCGCTTGAGCAGCGGTGTGAGGGTGCCGCTGTCCAGGCACAGGCGCTGGCCCAGCTCGGTCACCGGGCGGTGGTCTTGCTCCCACAGCACCAGCAGCACCAGGTATTGCGGGTAGGTCAGACCCAGTGCGCCCAACACAGGTTTGTAGGCCTTGGTCATGGCCAGCGACGCGGCGTACACCGCGAAACACAGCTGGTTGTCCAGCTTCAGTGCCAGGTGGGCGGGTGACAAGGGGGTGGGCGTTGGCATGTTTGAATTTTACACAATTCAATTGCGTACAACTTACTTGCCGCCTGAAAACCCCTTCAACCCTGAGGGAGAAAGGGGCCGAGGATGGGCCAAGCCCAGGCGGCTTGCGTGCCAAAATCCGCCGCATGCTGTTCCTCATTTCCCCAGCCAAGGCGCTGGATTGCGACACCCCACCCACCACCGCCACCCACACCCAGCCGCTGTTTGTGCCGCAGGCCACCGAGCTGATCGGGGTGCTGAAACAAAAATCTCCCCAGGAGGTGGCCACGCTCATGGGCCTGAGCGACGCGCTGGCGGGGCTGAACGTGGGGCGCTACCAAGCCTGGACGCCCAGTTTCACCCTGGCCCATGCGAAACAAGCCGTGCTGACTTTCAATGGCGACGTGTACGACGGCCTGAGCGCCAAAACCCTGACCGAGGCCGAGCTGGGCTGGGCGCAGCAGCACCTGTGCATCCTCAGTGGCCTGTATGGCGTGCTGCGCCCGCTGGACCTGATGCAGCCCTACCGCCTGGAAATGGGCACCCGGCTGGCCACCGCCAAAGGCAGCAACCTGTACCGATTCTGGGGCAGCCAAATTGCCGACTATTTGAACCAGCGCGCCCGGGCCGACGCATCGCCCGTGGTCATCAACCTGGCCAGCGAGGAATACTTCAAGGCCGTGGACCTCAAGGTGCTCACACCCCGCGTGGTCAGCTGCGTGTTTGAAGAGCACCGGGGCGGCGGCGTGTACAAGGTCATCAGCTTCATGGCCAAGCGCGCGCGCGGCCTGATGGTGCGCCACGCCATCCAGACCCGCGCCGCCACGCCCGAGGCGCTCACCACCTTCACCGCCGATGGCTACGCCTTTGTGCCCGCACTCTCCAGCGCCGACAAGCTGGTGTTTCGCCGCGACCGCACCGCCGTCTGACGCCACGCACCCACTGCGGCTTACCTTGACCCACGACACCCCCCAAACCCTCACACCCGAGCCCGACCTGACCGGCGCCCCCGGTGTGCTGGAATTGGGCGACCGCCAAGTCCGCGTGTTGCTGACCCTGGCCCGCCCCCGTGTGGTGGTGTTGGGCGGGCTGCTCAGCCACGCCGAGTGCGACGCCCTGGTGGCCGCTGCCCGGCCCCGGTTGGCCCGCTCGCTCACCGTGGAAACCCACACCGGCGGCGAAGCCGTGAACGCCGACCGCACCAGCGACGGCATGTTTTTCCGCCGGGCGGAAACCGAGCTGATCGCCCGCATTGAAAGCCGCATTGCCCGTCTGCTGCGTTGGCCGCAGGAGCATGGCGAAGACTTGCAAGTGCTGCACTACGCGAGCGGCGCGCAGTACAAACCGCACTACGACTATTTCGAGCCCACCGCCCCCGGCACGCCCACCCTGCTGCAACGCGGCGGCCAACGCGTGGGCACGCTGGTGATGTACCTCAACACCCCGGCCCAAGGCGGGGCCACCACCTTTCCCGACGTGGGCCTGTCGGTGGCCGCCCAGCGTGGCAACGCCGTGTTCTTCAGCTACGACCGCCCCCACCCGGCCACCCAGACCCTGCACGGCGGTGCGCCCGTGCTGGCCGGCGAAAAGTGGGTGGCCACCAAGTGGCTGCGCGAAGGCGAGTTTGTGTAAGAAATTTATATAAAAAATGCCTGTACCGCTTGATGGGTATGGGTTTGTAGCTATTCATAAATTCAGCATTTTGACCCCGCCCATGCACACCCCCAAAGACTCCCAGCTGGGCAAAACCAGCGCCTACGAAGACCGCTACAACCCCGGCTTGCTGTTCCCGTTGCCGCGTGCCCCCAAGCGGGCCGAGGTGGGCATCACCGGCAGCCTGCCGTTTCTGGGGGCCGACCTGTGGACGGCGTTCGAGCTCAGCTGGCTCAACCCCAAAGGCAAACCGCAGGTGGCGCTGGCCCACATCACCGTGCCCGCCGAAACGCCGAACATCATCGAGAGCAAAAGCTTCAAGCTCTACCTCAACAGCTTCAACAACCACGTGTTTGCCGATGCCGACGCGGTGCGCCAAACCCTGCGTGCCGACCTGACCGAGGCCGCCTGGCGCGGCGCTCCCGCCGTGGGTGCCAGCCTGGGCGTGAAGCTGCTGGCCCCCGAGCTGTTTGACCGCGAACCCGTGCACGAACTCGACGGCCTGAACCTGGACCGCCTGGACGTGGAATGCACCCAATACCACCCCGCCCCCGAGCTGTTGAGCGCTGCGCTCGACGAGCAGCCCGTGACGGAAACCCTCACCAGCCACCTGCTCAAAAGCAACTGCCTGGTCACCGGCCAACCCGACTGGGGCAGCGTGCAAATCAGCTACGTGGGCCCGCAGATCGAGCAGGAAGGCTTGCTGAAATACATCGTGAGTTTTCGCAACCACAACGAATTTCACGAGCAGTGTGTGGAGCGCATCTACATGGACATCATGGCGCGCTGCAAACCCACCAAGCTGACCGTGTACGCCCGCTACACCCGCCGCGGCGGGTTGGACATCAGTCCCTGGCGCACCAGCCACCCGCAGGCCGTACCGCCGCACATCCGCACCGCTCGGCAGTGAGGCTGGCGCTTGCGCCAGCAGCCCGTGTTTTCCGGTCCCCTATACTTGCCTGGAAACAAATAAATGGGGTAGAGGGAGATGGAAAAGCCGCGTCATGTGGTGGTGGAAGAGGTGCATCTGCTGTGGGCCTTGGGCAGTCTCTGTGCGTTGCACCGCAAGGGTTTTGATGCCCGGCTGCTGCAGCGCGAATTTCCGGTTGCTGCCGATGCGCAGCACGACGAATCCACCTTGATCCGAGCGGCTCAGGCCCTTGGCTTTCGCATCAAGGCCATCGCTGTGGCCTCCCAAAAGGTGCGCGGCCTGCCGCTGCCATTGCTCACGCAGTTCAATAGCCCGCCAAACAGCCCTGGGGCCAGCACCAGTCTCGTGCTGGTCACGGCGGCTGACGCAGACCGGCTGGTGTACTTCACTCCCGGCAGTCCGCACCCCATCACCTGCAGTCTTTCCGTGTTTGATGCGCTCAGTGCGGGCCGCGCTTGGCTTGTGACCCCAGAGCCCGAAACCGTGAAAGACGAAGATGCCCCCCGCACGGCCATCGGAGTCACGCAAACCTTCGGTTTTGGCTGGTTTCGCCCCGAAATCCTGCGCCACAAAAAGGTCTGGCGTGACGTGTTGCTCGCCAGCTTCGCCCTGCAGATAGTGGCCCTTGCCACCCCCCTGTTTACCCAGGCCATCATCGACAAGGTTGTGGTCCACCGCACCCAGAGCACGCTCCTGGCCATTGGAATCGCCATGGCCATCTTCACGGTTTTCAATGCCCTGATGAGCTGGGGCCGGCAATACCTGGTGCTTCACACCGGCAACCGAATCGATGCCGTGCTGGGTGCCGCCGTCTGGGAACATCTGCTGAAGCTGCCCACCCGCTACTTCGAACACCGCCCCACCGGGGTGGTCGCCGCACGCCTGCATGCCGTCGAAACCATCCGCGAATTCGTCTCCGGCGCAGCCGTCAGCCTCCTGTTGGATCTGCCTTTCCTGCTGATTTGCCTGGGTGTGATGCTCTCTTACAGCGTGACGCTCACCGCCTTGGCCGTTGGCATCCTGCTGGTGATCGCTTTCGCCAGCTTCATCATGGCCCCCATTTTTCAGCGGCAACTCAACGAGCAATTCCTGCTGGGCGCAAGAAACCAGGCCTTCGTGACCGAACACATCGCAGGTTTTGAGACCGTCAAAACCCTGCAAATGGAGCCTCAACTGCGCCAGCGCTACAGCGGCTACTTGGCCACCTTGCTGTCTTCCAGCTTCAAAACCAAACAAATCGCCAATACCTACAACACCTTTGCCACCACCATGGAACAAATCATGACGCTGGGCATCCTCGTGCTGGGTGCCTATACCGTCATGACTCCCGAGCCCGCCGGCCCCGTGTTCACCGTAGGCATGCTCGTGGCCTTCCAGATGTTTGCCGGCAAGCTCAGCCAGCCCGTGCTGCGCATTGTGGGTTTGTGGACGCAGTTCCAGCAGGCCTCACTGAGCGTGCACCGGCTGGGCGACGTGATGAACGCCCCCGCAGAGCCCTACAGCCTCACACCCAAACGCGCCCACGATGGCCAAGGGCGCATCGAGATTGACAGCCTCGGCTTCAGATACAGCGAACAGCACCCCCTGCTGTACCGCAACATGCGCCTGAGCCTGCACCCTGGCCAGATCCTGGCCATCATGGGCCCAAGTGGCAGTGGCAAAAGCACCCTGGCCAAGCTGCTGCTGGGCTTCTACCAGCCCACAGAAGGCAGCATCCAAATCGACGGCATTGACATCCGCAACCTCAGTGCCAACGAACTGCGCAGCTACTTCGGCGTTGTGCCGCAAGAAACCATTTTGTTCAGCGGCACGATTCTGGCCAACCTGCAAGCTGGCAACCCAGGCGCCACGTTTGAGCAAGTGACCCAGGCCGCCAAACTCGCAGGCATTCACGACACCATCGAAAAACTCCCGCAGGGTTATGAAACCGAAGTGGGCGAGCGCGGTGCAGGGCTGTCGGGCGGGCAAAAGCAGCGCCTGGCCATTGCCAGGGCACTCATCAAACGTCCCCAAATTCTGATTTTTGATGAGGCCACCAGCGCCCTGGACGCACAAACCTCCGAGGCCTTTGCCAAAACGATCAACCAGATCAAGGGCAAGGTGACCATGCTGTTCATCACCCATGCCCTGCCAAAAACCCTTCAGGTGGACGGCGTGCTGAGGATTGGCAAGCAAGCCGATGGACAAAGCGCACATGACGTGCACCAAGTGGCGTGATGCACATGCGCACAGCGAGGTATTCACCACAATAAAGGACTGGGCATGCGGCAACCATTCAAACGAAACCATTTGCAGCATGCGCTGGCCATCAGCAGCTGGATGCAAAAACATGGGGCGCAAGGAGGGCTGGACCCCGGCAACATGGTCATGGAAATCAGCCTTGGCGGCATCACCCGGCGGTTTTTTCCTCAATTCGCCGTCCCCGTTCCAGACGGTGGCACAGGGTTTGTGTTCAACCTGCAGCCCGGTGTCAACGGCTTCGTTGGCTGGCGCCCCTTCATGCCCAAAGGCTGGCCCATTGCGCAAAGCAAGCTCGAATTCAAGCGCTTCACCCAGCGCACCGGCTTGCGCACACCCGCCTGGACGCATGACCCCCAAGCCGTCAAAGGTGCATTCCTCATCAAACACCATCATTCCTCGCTTGGCAAAGGACAGCGCGGCCCCTTCATCGCCCCGCTTCCGCCTCAGCCGCAGCCCCAGATTGATCTGGCGGCAGAGGAATACTGCGAGCAATTCATCATGGGCAAGTTGCTCAAAGCCTGGTATTGGTGCGATCAATTGGCCGTGGTGGAACTGATGGACATGCCTTTTGTGGACGGCGATGGCCAAAACACCGTGGCCCAGCTTGTGTGGCAAGCCACCGACCAGTTCAGCAGCACACCCGTTGCCCATCTGCTGGCCTTGCAAGGCCTCAAAGCCGAGGACGTACCGGCCAAAGGCCAGCGAGTTACCACCGCCTACCAGTACATGGACGAATCCAACATCGCCCACTATGTTGACCACAACTGCATGAACCGCATCCAGGGGCATCCCCTGGCCGCGCAATTGCACCAGGCGGGCCAGCTTTGCACCCTGCGTTTTACGAGCCCATGCTCAATGCCATCTTTCAGCCCAAAAGCATCACCCATCCAAGCACCGCACCATGAGTATCCGATTTGCCACCTCGTCAGACATTCCCGCCTTGGTGCAACTGGGCGCGCGCGTGCATGCGCTCAGCCGCTTCAAAAGCCTGACCTATGACGCCCAGCGCGTGTCGCAGGCCCTGCAAGCCGCATTTGAAAAATCGGACGGGCGCTACGTCTGTTTCGTGGCCACAGATGCAGCAGACAAAGTCGCTGGCGGACTGCTGGCCGTGCTGGAGCGGCATATCTTCAGCGACCAGATCTCCGCCAGCATCATGCACTTTGATGTATTGCCCGAAAAGCGCGCCGCTGGCTATGCCGTGCGATTGATCAAAGCATTTGAAGCCTGGTGCAAGAACCGGAACACGGTAGAAATCAATTTCGGCATCAACAGCGTCGACGATCCGAAAGAGCTTGACCGATTGGGCCGTTTTGCCAAACGGCTGGGCTACCGAAAGATAGGAGAGAGCTATGTCCGGTGACATTCGGCAACAACAGCCAAGCAAATAAGCAAATGCCACCGGTCTTCAACACCGCAGCCGAACCCCAAAGCGCCAGGGAGCAGGAAAAGTGGCCGAAAAGCT
>CAYFFJ010000088.1:0-9529 GCA_964342395.1 uncultured Hydrogenophaga sp. | reverse complement strand
GCCCACGGTGGTGGTGTTGACACCCGGCATGTACAACAGCGCCTACTTCGAGCACGCCTTCCTGGCCCAGCAAATGGGCGTGGAGCTGGTGGAAGGGCAAGACCTGTTCGTGAAAGACAACTTCGTCTACATGCGCACCACACGCGGCCCCAAGCGCGTGGACGTGATCTACCGCCGCGTGGACGACGACTTCCTCGATCCGCTGGCCTTCCGCCCCACCTCCACGCTGGGCTGCGCGGGCCTGCTGGACGTGTACCGCAGCGGTAACGTGACGCTGTGCAACGCCATCGGCACCGGGGTGGCGGACGACAAGTCCATCTACCCCTACGTGCCCAAGATGATCGAGTTCTACCTGGGCGAAAAACCCATTCTGAACAACGTGCCCACCTTCATGGGCCGCAATGCCGACGACCTGAAATACATCCTGGCCCACCTCAAAGACCTGGTGGTGAAAGAGGTGCACGGCGCGGGCGGCTACGGCATGCTGGTGGGGCCAGCCTCCACGAAAGCCGAGATCGAAGAGTTTCGCCAGGCCGTGCTGGCCAACCCCAGCGGCTACATCGCGCAGCCCACGCTCAGCCTGTCCACATGCCCCACGTATGTGGAAAAAGGCATTGCGCCCCGCCACATCGATTTGCGCCCCTTCGTGCTGAGCGGCAAAACCGTGCAGATGGTGCCCGGTGGCCTGACCCGCGTGGCACTGAAAGAGGGCTCGCTGGTGGTCAACTCGTCACAAGGCGGGGGCACCAAAGACACCTGGATACTGGAAGCCTGATTCCAATAAAACCATAGCACACAAACGAGATACAGAAAGCGCCAGATGCTCTCCAGAACCGCAGACCATTTGTTTTGGATGTCCCGCTACACCGAGCGGGCCGAAAACACCGCCCGCATGCTGGACGTGAACTACCAGACCAGCCTGCTGCCTCAGTCAGCCGCCGTGGCCCAGGTGGGCTGGGAAGGGCTGCTGTCCATCAGCGAACTCATGCCCGCCTACAAAGCCAAATACGGCGCCGTCACACCCAAAAACGTGATGGACTTCATGGTGCGCGACGAAGCCAACCCCTCCAGCATTGCCAGCTGCCTGCTGGCCGCCCGCGAAAACGCCCGTGCCGTGCGCGGCACCCTCACCACCGAGGTGTGGGAAACCCAGAACGCCACCTGGCTCAAGCTCGCCAGCTACCTCAAAACCAAAGACTTCGAGCGCGACCCCGCTGCGTTTTTCGAGTGGGTCAAGCACCGCTCGCACCTCTCGCGTGGGGTGGCCATTGGCACCATGCTGGTGGACGAGGCGTTTCACTTCTACCGCATGGGCACGTTCCTGGAGCGTTCCGACAACACCGCCCGCTTGCTCGACGTGAAGTTCCACGCCGTGGAAAGCGACTTTTACGGTGCCGCCAGCGAAATGGACCAAGAGTACGACTTCTACCACTGGAGCGCCATCCTGCGCAGCGTCAGCGCTTTCGAGATCTACCGCAAGGTGTACCGTGACGTCATCAAGCCCGAACGTGTGGCCGAGCTGCTCATTCTGCGGCCCGACATGCCCCGCAGCCTGGCGGCCAGCGTGAACGAGATGGTCAACAACCTCACCCTGGTGGCCAGCGACCACCGCAGCGAAACCCTGCGCCGGGCGGGCAAATTGAAGTCAGACCTGCAGTTTGGCCGCATCGACGAAATTTTGGCCACCGGCCTGCATGCCTACCTCACGCAGTTCCTGGACCGCGTGAACGACCTGGGGGGGCGCATCAGCCAGGACTATTTGATGCCGTCGGTGACGGCCTGACCCGCACACCCCCGCTGGGGGCGGGACAATCGGGGGGATGAAGCTCAGCATTTTTCACACCACCCGCTACCACTACAGCTCACCCCTGCGCCACACCGTGCAAATGCTGCACCTGTGGCCCACCAGCGGGCCCTGGCAAACGGTGGCGTTTTGGGCCGTCAAAGCCCCCGCCCCTGTGCACGGGCGGCTGGACGGCTTTGGCAACCAGGTGCACCAGTTCAGCCTGGCCGTGCCCGCCAGCGCCGCTCCGGTGCTGAGCGCCGAGATCGAGGCCAACGGCATCGTGCACACACAAGGCGCATCGCTGGTCACCGATGCGCCCCACATGCCCCACCCAGCCGTCTACCTGCGATCAACCCCCATGTCGGAAGCCCACCCCCGCTTGGCCGCCTGGGCCCGCCAGGTGCTGGGCGCACAGGCCGCTGCGCAGCCCGCCACCCCTGCCAGCGCCCTGGCCCTGGCCGTGGCCGTGGGTGAGCAGGTGCGCTACCGCAAGGGCAGCACCGACGTGGAAACCACCGCCCTGGAAGCCTTCGACTGGGGCCTGGGTGTGTGCCAGGACCAGGCCCATGTGCTGGTGGCCGTGTGCCGCAGCCTGGGCTGGCCCGCCCGCTACGTGAGCGGCTACTTTTACGCGGCCGACGAGCCCGACCTGGCCAGCCACGCCTGGGCCGACGTGTGTGTGGACGTGGCCGCCCGCCAGTGGCTGAGCCTGGACGTGACCCACGCCTGCCCCACCGACCAGCGCCACGTGCGCCTGGCCGCCGGCACCGACTACAGCACCTGCCCGCCCATCAAGGGCCTGCGCCAGGGCGGGGGGCAGGAGCGGCTGGAAGTGAGCATCAGCCTCACCGCCCTCTGAGCGGTGTGCCTGGCTCGCTGGTTGTGCCGGCGATCCTGCGGGCGGCAATGGCCTCCCCCAACTCGATCACCGCCAGCGCGTAGTAGCTGCTCCAGTTGTAGCGGGTGACGGCATAAAAGTTGTCGGTGCCGGCCACATAGCTGGGCGGCTGGCCGCCCTGGGCGGGGTCGCCGTTGTGCAGCTCGATCAGGGCCAGTGGGCCGTTGTGGGCTTGTGCTTCGTTGGTCAGCACCGCGCCTTTGGCCTGGAAGCGGGCCACGCTGAAACTGGGCAGTATGTCGGGGGCCAGCAGGGCGTCCATGTCCAGCCGCGTGGTGTCGAAGCCGACGGGGTAGTGCGTGGGCACGCCGGGCTGCCAGCCAAAAGCTTTGAAGTAGTGGGCCACGGAGCCGATGGCGTCGGCTGGGGTGCCGAACAGGTCTACCTTGCCGTCGCCGTCAAAGTCCACCGCGTATTGGGCCCAGCTGGTGGGCATGAATTGGGGCATGCCCATGGCCCCGGCGTAGCTGCCGCGCAGGCTGTTGGGGTCGATGTGGGCGCGGTGGGTGAGGCTGAGGTATTGCTCCAGCTCGCCCAAAAAGTACTCGGTGCGGGCGGCGGCGCGGGGGTGGGAAGCAGGGAAATCGAACGCAAGGGTGGCCAGCGCGTCGATCACGCGGTAGTTGCCCATGTGCTGGCCATACAGTGTTTCCACCCCAATCACGCCGACGATGAGGCTGGCGGGCACGCCGGTGTCGGCCTCGGCTTTGTCGAGCCAGCGTTTGTGTGTGTCCCAAAAGGCCTGGCCGGCCTTGAGCCGGATGGGTTCGATGAAGCGGGCGCGGTAGGCGGCCCAGTTTTTGGCCGTGGCTTTGGGCGCGGGCAGCATGGCTTTTTGCACGCTGGGCAGCTTGCGGGCCTGGGCCAGCAGGGCGCGCACCTGGGGCCCGTCCAAGCCGCGGCGCTGGGCCACGTCATCGGCGAAGCGCATGGCGGCAGCGTGTTGGGCGTAGGTTTCGGTTGGGGCTTCTTTTTTTGGGCGTTTTTTGGCCTCAACGCTTGATGGATATAGGTTTGCAGCTACAGATAAACACATGCTCAGCACCACCCAAAGTGCACGGGGGCGGGGCACAGGGGCGGGGGCTGAAGGGCGGCGTGAAAGGCGGCGAGAGGGATGCGTGGTCATGGTGTCAGGGGGCTGGCGTGGGCCAGCGCAGGGTGGAATAGGTGCGGCGCAACGCGGCAAGGCCCTTGGCGGCGTCATGGGTGGAGGGGTGGGCGGCGGTGGGCTGGGCGTAGCGCAGGGTTTCGAGTTGCAGCAGCCAGGCGGCCACGGCGGGTGTGTGGGGGTGGTGGGCAAAGTGGCTGTGCAGTTGCTGGGCCAGCTGGCGGGGGGTGGTGTGGGTGCCCACGGCCAGTCCCAGGCGTTGTGCCTGGTGGCGGGCCTGTTGCAGCAGGCGCAGCCAGGGGTCGTGCTGGCGGCGTTCCCACAGGGCCCAGCCCGTGCCGATCAAGCTGACCGCGCTCAACAGCCCGGCCAGCAGGTAGCCCAGGTCTTGCCAGCTGGGCGAGACAAAGCCCAGGCTTTTGAGCAAATCGAGCTGGCGGCTTTGCGAGTAGCTCAGCACCCACTGGTTCCAGCCGTTGTTGACGGCTTCCCAGGTGGCGCGCAGGTGTTCGGTCAGCGCGGGGCTGAGGGTGCCCAGGGCTTGGCCCACCAGGCCGCCGGGCTCGGCCAGCCGTTGCAGCCCGGCGGTGCGGCTGGGGGCCACGGCGGCGGTGGGGTCCACGCGCACCCAGCCTTGGGCCGCCAGCCACACCTCGGTCCAGGCGTGGGCGTCGCTTTGGCGCACGGTGTAGAAACCGTCCACCGGGTTGCGTTCGCCGCCCTGGTAGCCGGTGACCACGCGCGCCGGAATGTCCAGCGAACGCATCAGCACCACAAAGGCCGAGGCGATGTGTTCGCAAAAGCCCAGCTTGCGGTCAAACCAAAACTCGTCGGCGCTGTGGGTGCCGTAGGGGCCGGGCTCCAGGGTGTAGAGGTAGTCGCCGGTGCGCAGCTCGGCCAAGGCGCGGGCCACCAGGGCGGGGGCCGCGTCGGGGCTGTGGCCGCTGTCTTGCCGCCAGCGCCGGGCCAGCGCCATCAGCCGGGGGTTGAAGCCGGGGGGCAGTTCCAGAAAGTCTTGCAGGCCCACCTCGGCGGTCAGCGGCCCGTGGCGAAACTGTGGGTGGCTGGTGGCGCTGTAGCGCACCCGCTCGGTGATGGGTTGGGTGGACACCCATTGCAGCGCGGGGGTCAGCGTCAGTTCGTGGCCGGGCAGGGTGGGGGCCTGGGGGGTGGCGTCGAGCACCATGACCCAGGGCTGCTGGCTGGGCTCCAGCGTCACCTCGTAGCGAAAGGCAGTGCCGCCCACCTGCAGCCCATGGTTCAGTTGCAGGGTCTCGGGCAGGCTGGGGAGGGGGCTGCGCCACGTGTTGCCGTCAAACCGGCTGAGCACGGGGCCGCGGAAGTACAGGTCGCTGGTGGCGGGGGCTGGGCCGTCGAACTTCACGCGCAGGGCCACGCGGGTGTCTTGCGCCAGGCTGGCGATGTGGCCCACCTGCATCTGGCCCGACAGGCCGGTGCGCCCGGCCATGCCATCGCCCGGAATGCCCCACAGCGGTGCCACGCGCGGAAACAACACAAACAGCACCACCATGACCGGCGCACCCAGCAGCGCCATGCCCCCGGCCACGCGGGCGGCGTGCCACAGCGGGGGTTTGCCGGTGGGCATGTGGGCGTTGACCAGCGCGGTCAACAGGCCCCACAGCGCCAACAAAATGCCCAGTGCAGTGAGCAGGCTTTGCGAGTAGAAAAAGTGCGTCAGCAGGGTGAACAGCGCCAGAAAAAACACCACAAAGGCATCGCGCCGGGCGCGCAGTTCCAGGGTTTTCAGGGCCAGCAGCACCACGATGAGTGTGACCCCTGCGTCGCGCCCCAAAAGGGTGCGGTGTGTGAGCAAGGTGGCCCCAATGGTGAGTGCCAGCAGCCCCAGGCGCCACCCGCGCGAGGGCAGGGGTTGGCCCTGCCACGCCAGGGTGCCGCGCCAGCCCAGCACGGCGGCGGTCAGGCCGATGCACCACAGCGGGATGTGTTGGGCCTGCAGCAGCACCACCCAGCCGATCAGGGCCAGCCACAGCAGGGTGTCGCGTGCATCGCGGGGCAGGGTGGCCAGGCGCTGGCGCAGGCTGCCTGGCGCGGCGGTGGGGGGGGCTGTGGGTGTCAGCACAGGGCCAGGGCCTCCAGGCATTGCAGGCGGTGGGCACCGCCTTGGGCCGGGGCAAACGCCTGCCCGGGCAGGCGCAGGCCGTAGGGTTGGCCCAGTCGCTCGGCTTGCAGCACCCAGGCGGTCAGGCGCGAGGCGCGCAGTTCGGTGTCTGCCGTGCCGGTGTGGGCCCAGTCCAGCCACCGTTCGTGGGTGTGCTGGGTGCTGGCGTGGTCGCGGCTGACCAGGTCGGCCGAGCCGCGTGCCATGGCCTGGGCCACGCGTTTCCACACCACGGCTTTCAGGGGGTCGCCCCGGCGGTAGGCGCGCACGCCGTCAAATTCACCGCTGGGTGCCGCCGGGGCGGCTGCTGCGGTGCCCGCTTGGGGGGTGCCCGGCGGCAAAGGTGGAGGCGCGGTTTCGGGCGTGGGGTAGGCCAGCACGGTGGCGGCAGGCCGCCACACCGTCCACACCCGGAAGGTGCCCAGCGGAAACCGGGTTTCGGCGCTGAGCGCAGGCAGGGCGTGCCGCCCTCGGCCAGGCGGTACCCAGCCCACGGTGACGGTGGCGCTGCCCTGGGGCGGCACGTCCACGTGGGCCCAATGGGTGGAGGGCGCTGTCTGGCCCCTGACGGCCATGCCAATGCCGTACCGCGCACGCGCCTGCGTGCTGCTGAGCGTGATGTGCAACTGCGTCGCCGTGCCGGCAAAGCAGGGCGCGGGCGGGGCCAGGTGCAAGGTGAGGCCGCGCAAGGTGCCGTGGCTGAGGTGCATGCCCGCCACCGCGCTGCCAGCCAGCAAAAAGGTCAGCACATAGCCCAGATTGAGCTGGTAATTGATGCTGCCCACCAGCATCACCAGCAGGGTGAGCGCCAGCATCCAGCCCGCGCGGGTGGGCACGATGTAGACGTTGCGCTGGGTCAGCCGCAGGCTGTCGGTGGGGGGCAGGCGCGAGGTGAACCACCCGCCCAGCCGGGACTTCCATTGCTGCCAGGGGTTGAACATGGGGTTTACCAAGCGGCCCACCGAGGCGTGGCGTGTCAGGGCAACGGTGTGGCGGCCAACAAGGCGTGCACCTGTTCCACTGCGCCGCGCCCGGCGTTGTGCAGCGGGCTCAGGCGGTGGGCGGCGGTTTGGGGCAACACGTCGGCAATGTCGTCGGGGGCCACGTAGCCGCGCCCGGCCAAAAACGCTTGCGCTTGGGCGGCACGCACCACGGCGATGGCCGCCCGTGGGCTCAGTCCCTGCACGAACCAGCGGCCGTTTCGGGTGGCGGCTACCAGGTCTTGCAAATAGTCCAGCACCGGGTCGGCCAGGTGAACGGCCCACACCTGGGCCTGCAGGCTGGCGAGCTGTGCGGGGGTGATGACGGCAGGCAACGTGTCGAGCAACTGGCGGCGGTCCTGGCCGTGCAGCAGGGCGCGCTCTGCGGCGCGGTCGGGGTAGCCCAGGCTCAGGCGCATGTGAAAGCGGTCCAGCTGCGACTCGGGCAGGGCGTAGGTGCCCAGTTGGTCTTGTGGGTTTTGCGTGGCAATCACAAAGAATGGCCGGGGCAGGGCGCGGGTTTCGCCTTCCACCGTCACCTGACGTTCTTCCATGGCTTCCAGCAGGGCGCTTTGGGTGCGGGGGCTGGCGCGGTTGATTTCGTCGGCCAGCAGCACCTGGGCAAACACGGGGCCGGGGTGGAACACAAACGACTCGGCGCCGCGTTCGTACACCGAAATGCCACTGAGGTCGGAGGGCATCAAATCCGCAGTGAACTGCACGCGCGAAAACTGCAGCCCGAACGAGCGGGCCAGCGCATGGGCCAGCGTGGTTTTGCCCACGCCGGGCACGTCTTCAATCAGCAGGTGGCCCCCGGCCAGCAGGCAGGCCACCGCGTCGTGCACCTGGGCCTGTTTGCCCACCAGCACCGTGTTAAGCTGGTCCAGAAGCTGTTTGACGGCGGCATCCGCGCTGGCTTGTGGGGCTGTTTGTGCTTGCATGGGCTGCGACCTTACCGCAATTTCCCCCATGACCGAGCCCAGCCCCGAACACCCCCACACCCTCTTGCACACCCGCGACGCGCGCGGTGTGCACACCCTCACGCTGAACGACCCCAAAGCCTTCAATGTGCTGAGCGTTGCCCTGCTGGCGACGGCCGCTGCGTGCCAGCTGACGTGTTTGATCCCCGTGACCGATTTTTCTGAACTTCTATGAATCCCAAGGCGATAGACGATTTTTCCACCTGGATTGAGGTGTTTTCCCAGCGCGGCGTGCTGGTCGAGCTGGGCGCGCTGGCGCTGTGTGTGCTGGTGGCGTGGGGCGCGGTCAGTGGCCTGCGCCGTGCGCTGGAGCTGCAAGACGAGCGCTCCATCTGGTTTGGCCGCAGCGTGTTCGACGGCGTGTTGTTCCCGGCGTTGCTGCTGGGGCTGGCCTATGTGGCGCAAGCGGTGGTGCTGCACTATTACCCGCAGGCGCTGTTCAAGGTCGCCATTGCGGTGCTGATTTCGCTGGTGGTCATCCGCGTGGGAGTGAAGGTGTTGCAGGCCGCGTTCCAGGACAAGCCCTGGGTGCGGGTGGTGGAACGCAGCATTTCCTGGTTCGCCTGGGGGGGCATGGTGCTGTGGGTCAGCGGCTTGTTGCCGCTGGTGCTGAATGAAATGGAGCAGGTGTCGTGGAAAGTGGGCAGCAGCACGCTCACCCTGCGCCACCTGGTGGAAGGCGCGTTGACGGCCGGGGCGGTGCTGATTGCCACGCTGTGGATGTCGGCGGCCATTGAAAGCCGTTTGCTGAAATCGGCCACAGGCGGGCAATTGAGTGTGCGCAAGGCGCTGAGCAACGCCACGCGTGCGCTGCTGATGACGGTGGGTGTGATGATGGCACTGTCGGCCGTGGGCATCGACCTCACGGCGCTGTCGGTGCTGGGCGGCGCCATCGGCGTGGGCATTGGCCTGGGTTTGCAAAAGCTGGCGGCCAACTACGTCAGCGGCTTTGTCATCCTGGCCGAACGCAGTGTGCGCATCGGCGACATGGTGCGGGTGGACAACTTTGAAGGGCGTGTGACCGATATCACCGCACGCTACACGGTCATCCGCTCGTTGCAGGGGCGCGAATCCATCGTGCCCAATGAAACGTTGTTGACCACGCGGGTGGAAAATTTGTCGTTGGCTGACCCGAAGGTGTGGCAGTCCACCCTGGTGTCGGTGGGCTATGACAGCGACGTGTCACTGGTGCAGACATTGCTGATGGCCGCCACGTTGCAGCAAGAGCGCGTGCTGCGCGACCCAGCGCCTTCGGTGTCGCTGTCCAACTTCGGCGCCGATGGCCTGGAGTTCACCGTGGGTTATTGGATTGCCGATCCCGAAAACGGCCAACTCAACGTGCGCTCGGACATCAACATGGCTATTTTGGGCAGCCTGCGGGCACACGCCATTGAAATTCCGTATCCGCAGCGCGTGGTCCACACACGGGTCATGCCAAGTTGATTCAAAGTTCGTATAATTCGAAAAAATAGCACGACCGTTCTTTTTTATGGTTCTTGGCCTTGAAGTGGCCGGGCTCTAGAATCTCAGGTTTACGTAACGTCAATCAGTGACCCCGTCACACACAACTCAGGAGCGCTCGCATGAAGGTATTGGTCCCGGTCAAACGCGTGGTGGACTACAACGTGAAAGTCCGC
>CAYFFJ010000087.1:8072-9569 GCA_964342395.1 uncultured Hydrogenophaga sp. | reverse complement strand
GTCCACACCGATGATGCCCACGTCCTTGATGCCGGCTTCGGCGCAGTTGCGCGGGCAGCCGCTCACGGCGTACTTCACCTTGTGGGGGGCGTACATGCGCCACATGGCGCGTTCCAGGTCTTTGCCCATCTGGGTGCTGTCTTGTGTGCCCATGCGGCACCACTCTGAGCCGACACAGGTTTTCACGGTGCGCAGCGCCTTGGCGTAGGCGTGGCCGCTGGGCATGCCAATGTCTTTCCACACGGCGGTCAGGTCTTCTTTTTTCACACCCAGCAAGTCGATGCGCTGGCCGCCCGTGACTTTGACGGTGGGGATGTTGTATTTGTCCACCGCGTCGGCAATGCGGCGCAGTTCGCTGGCGGTGGTTTCGCCGCCCCACATGCGCGGAATGACGCTGTAGGTGCCGTCCTTCTGGATGTTGGCGTGACTGCGCTCGTTGATGAAGCGGCTTTGCGGGTCGTCTTTGGCCTCTTTGGGCCAAGTGCTGATGAGGTAGTAGTTGACGGCAGGGCGGCAACTGGCGCAACCGTTGGGGGTTTTCCAATTCAGTGCCTTGAACACGCCGTCAACGGTCAGCAGCTTGGTGCCGTCGGGCTGCACGGTGCGGATGGCATCGCGCACCGCCTGGTGGCCGTGTTCGGTGCAGCCGCACATGGGTTTGAGCTTGGGCGTGGCCGAATAGTCGCCGCCGGCGGTGAACATGATGAGTTGCTCCACCAAGCCGGTGCAGCTGCCGCAGCTGGCGCTGGCCTTGGTGTGTTTGCGCACTTCGTCCAGTGTGAACAGGCCTTTGTCCTTGATGGCTTTGCAAATGGCACCTTTGGTGACACCGTTGCAACCGCACACCTCGTCGGTGTCGGCCATGGCCGCAGCCTTGTTGTGGCCTTGGTGGCCCGTGTCGCCGATGTTGCTTTCGCCAAACATCAGCTTGTCGCGGATGTCTTTGATGTTGCGGCCATCGCGCAGCAACTTGAAGTAGTAGCTGCCGTCCACGGTGTCGCCGTACAGGCAGGCACCCACCAGCTTGTCGTTTTGCAGCACCAGTTTTTTGTACACGCCGCCAAACGGGTCGGACATGACGATTTCTTCGGTGCCTTCGCCGCCCATGAACTCACCGGCGGAAAACAGGTCGATGCCGGTGACCTTGAGCTTGGTGCTGGTCAGGCTGCCGGTGTAGCGGCCAATGCCGAACTCGGCCAGGTGGTTGGCCAGCACTTTGCCCTGCTCGAACAGCGGGGCCACCAGACCGTAGGCAATGCCCCGGTGTGCGGCGCATTCACCCACGGCATAGATGCGGCCGTCGGTGGTGGTTTGCAGGGTGTCGCTGACCACGATGCCGCGGTTGACGTGCAGGCGCATGCTTTCTGCCAAGGGCGTGTTGGGGCGGAGGCCCACGGCCATCACCAGGGCCATCGCGGATCAGGCCCGTACCATCCGTATTCCGGTGCACATGGTCGAGACCATCAACAAGCTGATCCGTGTCAGCAGACAGCTGCA
>CAYFFJ010000087.1:0-8062 GCA_964342395.1 uncultured Hydrogenophaga sp. | reverse complement strand
GCCCACGGCCATCACCACCAGGTCGGCGGGTACCTCGGTGCCATCTTTGAATTTGATGGCCTTGACCCGGCCGCCCTTGCCGTCGTCCTGGTCGCCTACCAGTTCCTGGGTTTGTGCGCCTATCAGGAATTGCATGCCGCGCTCGGCCAGTGACTTTTGCAGCAGCTTGCCTGCCACATCGTCGAGCTGGCGTTCCATGAGCCAGGGGGCCACGTGCACCACGCTCACGGTCATGCCACGTTTCATCAGGCCGTTGGCCGCTTCCAGCCCCAGCAGGCCGCCGCCGATCACCACCGCGTGTTTGTAGGTAGCGGCTGCGTCGATCATGGCCTGGGTGTCGGCAATGTCGCGGTAGGCCAGCACGCCTTTCAGGTCTTTGCCGGGAATGGGCAAAATGAACGGGTTGGAGCCCGTGGCCATGATGAGTCGGTCATAAGGCGCAGAGGTGGTTTCGCCTGCGGCGTTGGTGGCGTGCACCACGCGCTTGACGCGATCGACGTGTGTGACCGTCCAGCCCGCGTGCAGGGTGATGCCGTTGTCGGTGTACCAGGCCCAGTCGTTCAGGATGATTTCATCCAGCGTTTGCTCACCGGCCAGCACGGGGCTGAGCAAGATGCGGTTGTAGTTCGGGTGGGGCTCTGCACCGAACACGGTGATGTTGTAGAGCTCAGGCGCAATTTTCAGCAGCTCTTCCAGCGTGCGCACGCCGGCCATGCCGTTGCCGATCATGACGAGGTTCATTTTTTTCATCGTGGCTGCTCCAAAAGTGAAAGACGTGGTTGGTGTGCAAGCCCCATGCCTGCAAAGGGACGACCAGACGCCTGGTCAACGGAATGGGGGAGTAAAAGCTTGCTCTGGCGGTTTGGCCAAAGTCGGGCACTCGGCGGTGAGTGCCGGGTCGCATCGGCGCACGTCGTTGTGCGCGTGCCTGCGGTGTTGAACCCAGGCAGGGCGCATCGTTACGCCCGCTGTGCATCAAGCAAAACCTGTGCCAGGTGCAGTGCCCGGCGCAGGTGAACGCAACGCGAATGGGGTCTGAGTGCTGGCACACTTCGGGGTCTGGACCGCCCAAGCGCCTTGTCCGGCCTCATTTCTCTCTGATTGACTGGTGTTTATGACGTCTGTTTTGCTGTGTTTGAATGACCTCCGCCATCAGGCGGCTTGGGCTGCCGATTGCGAGGCGGCAGGGGTGGATGTGCTCGATGTTGTGCACGGCACCGCTCACTTGGTGCGCAGTGTGGTGCAGCACGCACCAAATGTGGTTGTGCTCGACGAGCCGGTGTTGTCCGATGGGTTGTTCAAACACACCCAGGTGTTGGCTGGCACGGCCCCTTGTCCGGTGCTGGTGTTCACCCACGACTCTGATGCCGAGCGCATGGCGCAGGCCCTGGATGCGGGCATCCACACCCTGGTGGTGAATGGCCGGGCGGCACACCGGCTGCGGGCGCTGGTGCAGTTGACCCAGGCCCGTTTTCGGCGGGACAAGGCCTTGGCCGATGCGCTGGCCGATGTCACCGACCGTTTGGAAGAACGCAAGGCGGTAGACCGGGCCAAGGGCATCCTGATGCACGCGCGCCAAGTGTCGGACGACGACGCCTTTCGCATGTTGCGCACGGCGGCCATGCAAACCAACCAGCGGCTGGGGCAGGTGTCGGCCCACATCATCCAGTCGGCTCGGTTTGCCGACAGCGTCAACCGCTCAGGCCAGCTGCGCATGTTGTCGCAGCGGCTGGTCAAGTTGTATGTGTTGCAACTCGCGGGCGTGCAGGTGTCGCAGCACCGCCAGGGATTGAAAGAGTCGGTGCAGCGCATCGATGCCAACTTGGCCTTGCTGGAAAAGAACGTGTCCCAGGCCACCTTTGGCGATCTGTTGGCTCAGGTGGTGGCATCGTGGGGGCAGCTCAAGCGGTTGGCGCAGTCAGCGCCGCAAGTGGGGCAGTTGCGGGTGCTCGATGGGTTGGCCGAACGTTTGCTGCAAGACGCCGAGCGCCTGACTGGCCACCTGGAAAACGCCGGTGCCACGGCCCCGCTGCGCGTGCTCAACCAGGCGGGGCGCCAGCGCATGCTGTCGCAGCGGTGTGCCAAGCTGGCCTTGCTGGGTGCGGTTGGCGAATCGAATGCCACCCAGGACTGGCGTGATGAATTGGCAGAGGCGCAAGCCGAGTTTGAGCGCACCCTGGCCTACCTGGGAGGGTTGCCACTGTCCACTGCCGAGATCCGGGGGGGGCTGGACGCCGCTGCGTCCGATTGGCAAGACATGCTGCTGGGGGTGCGAGAGGCTGGCCATTCGGTGGGACGGGAGCGTGTGGCCGTGGCCAGCGAATCGCTGCTGGCGGTGTTTGAAACGCTTTCCGGCCACTATGAGCGCAGCATGCAGATGCTGGTGGGGTGACCTGCGCGCCCACTGGGGTTTTCCCGAGTGCACCAAATTTGGGCATTGAAATTGCTTGCGTCTGGTGCATGGCATTCGAACTGGACATTGGCTTTGCTTCGCAAGCCGGCAAAAAAAGCGTCAACGAAGATTTTGTGGCGGCCATGTTTCCCGAGCCGGGGCAGGAGGCCATGGGGGCCATCGTGGCGGTGGCCGATGGCGTGAGCCAAGGGGGCATGGGACGTGAAGCCGCCCAGACCACGGTCACCAGCTTGGTGCGCGATTACTACGGCACCCCTGAAACCTGGGACACCACGGTGGCGCTGGACCGCATCATCGCGGCGCAAAACAGCTGGCTGGCAGGCGTCAACCGGCGCAGGCACCCCGCGCTGGGCATGACCACCCTGACCGCCATGGTGCTGCGCGGGCAAAGCTACGCACTGGCCCACGTGGGCGACAGCCGGGCCTACTTGCTGCGTGGCACCGATGTGGTGCAACTGACCCACGACCACGTGGTCAACCACCCCGATTTTTCGCACCAGTTGCTGCGCGCTGTGGGACTGGAAGAGCGCCTGGTGGTGGACTACAGCCAGGGCGACGTGCAGGTGGGCGACGTGTTTGTGCTGCTCACAGACGGGGTGCACAACCACCTCACCCTTGCACGGTTGTGCACCCTGGTGGTGCAGCATGCCGATTCCCAGGCCCTCAGCCAGGCCCTGGTGGCCGGTGCCTTGGCGCAGGGCAGCGATGACAACGTGTCGGCCCTGGTGGTGCGGGTCCGGGGGCTGGACAGTGCCACCCTGCAAGACGCGCAGCGCCAGTCCGAGCAGTTACCCGTGTTGTCCAAGCTGAAAGTGGGCGATGTGGTGGACGGCCTGGGCGTGACCGCTGTGGTGGCCGACAACGGCATCAACATCGTTTACCAAGTGCGCCACCCCACCACCCGTGCCTTGTACGCACTGAAAACCTTGCACCCCGCCCGGGCGCACGATGCGCAAGAGCGCGCCATGCTGGCCCACGAAGCCTGGTTGTCGCAGCGCCTGCAATCGGGTCAGACGGCCGAGCACCTGGTGGCCCTGAAAGACTGGGCCGCGCTGGTGCGGGGCCTGCTGCCTGCGTCGGCAGGCCCCTCGGGCTTTTATTTGCTGTACGACTGGCACGCGGGCGAGACCCTGCAGCAGCAGTTGGACCGCCACAACCCGTTTGTGCTGGCGCATGTGCTGAGCGTGGCCACCCAGGCCACCCGTGCCGTGGGCCGCCTGCACCGCCAAAGCGTGGTGCACCGCGATGTGAAGCCCTCTAACTTGCACCAAGGCGAAGACGGTGTTTTGCGCTTGCTTGACCTGGGGGTGGCCCTGAGCGGGCGTGAGCCCGAGTCGGCCCGCGCCCTGCACGCAGGTTCGCCCAGCTACATGAACCCTGAGCAGTGGGGGTTTGGTGTGAACGGGGGGGACGAAAAAGAAGAGCTGCCCGACGCCCAGAGCGACCTGTTTGCCCTGGGTGTCACGCTGTACCAGTTGCTGACGGGGGGCAAGTTGCCGTATGGCGAGGTGTTGCCCTACCAACGCGGGCGTTACCACCGCGACCCCGTGCCCCCCAGCCGCCACAACCCCGAGGTGCCCATCTGGCTGGACCACGTGGTGCTCAAAGCCGTGGCCCGCAACAAACGCCAGCGGTTCGAGACCGCCGAAGAAATGCAGCTGGCCCTGGAGCGAGGGGCCAGCCGCCCGCTGACGGCGCCTGCTGCCACCCCGCTGATTCAGCGCGACCCCACGGCGGTGTGGAAGCTGGCCTTGGGGGTGAGCGTGTTGCTCAATCTGCTGCTGATGTATTGGCTGGGTTTCTTGCCGAAATAGGCGATGGCGCCTGAGGGCTCATGCACTGCGTGCACGGCCCCCTTTTTCGGCCCAGGTGCGGGTCCAGCGGAGTTGCATTTTTCGCATCACGCCCAGCATCAGCACGGAAAACACGGCCAGCGCCACAAAACCCAGAAGGAAGCTGTCCGTGTGTTGCTTGGCCTGGCCCATGAGCCATGGCACCGTGCCACCGCCCAGTGCGCCGATTTCACCGATCATCGAGCCCGCCACGGCTGTTGAGGTGGGCCAGCGCAGCGGCACCAGCTGGAAAAGCGCACCATTGCCCGCTCCCAGTGCGGCAAAACACAGGATGAGCAGCAGCGTGGTCAACACCAGCGAGTGCGCCGACAAGCCCACACCCACCAGGGCGGCCGATACCACCACCAGCACCACGGTGAGGGTGTTCACACCGCCCCAGTGGTCTGAAATCCAGCCACCCGCCACGCGCACCACCGCGCCCATCAGCGCAGCCAGCATGGTCAGTTGGCCCGCCTGCACCTTGCTCACGCCAAACTGGTCGTGGTAGTAGGTGGGCAAAAAGGTGACGATGCCGATGAAGCCGCCAAAGGTCACCACGTAAATCAGGCTGAACACCCAGCCGTCTTTTTCCAGCAGGCAGGCCAGGTGCTCGCGCATGCTGGCGTGTTCGTCGCGGTCAGGCGGTTCTTTGGCCATGAACATCACCACCAGCATGGGCAGCAGCGACGACACCGCAGCAAAACCATACACCGTTTGCCAGCCATAGGCTTGCGCCAGGGGGGGCGCAATCAAGGCCGCCAGGGCGGTGCCTGCGTTGCCCGCGCCCACCAGGCCCATGGCCAGGCCTTTGTAGCGGGGGGGGTACCAGCCCGAACCCAGCGACATGGCCACGCCGAAGCTGGCGCCGGCCACGCCCAGCAGCAGGGCCATTTTCAGCAGGTCGTCGTAGGTGTGCACAAAAAAGTAGCCATACGACATGGTGAGCGTGATCAGGCCCAGCTCCACCAGCGTGGCGGTTTTGCGGCCCACGTACTGGGCCAACAGGCCCAGGGGAAAACGCATGATTGCGCCGGCCACGATGGGGATGGACAGCAGCAAACCTTTTTGCGCTGCCGTGAGCTGGAACTGCTCGCTGATGAACGGCGCCATGGCCCCGTTCATCACCCAGATGACAAACGAAAACGTCAGGTAAAAGAACGCCGCAAACAAGGTGGGCGTGTGCCCGCTTTTCAAAAAATCGCGAAATCCGGCCATGGGAAGACCTCCGGAAGATGGGTGGGACAAAGGGTGTGCGCATTGCAGCACGCACCTCAATGGATGAGGCGGTGCACACAACGTGAAGGTCATGAACCAATTTGGCCCATGCCTGCGATAAATGAAAGGCCGCCGTTGGCCTTCACAGGGAATTAAGCACAATTCATGCCCGATTTTGGTGATGCTTCAGCACCATGAAAGGGCTGTGCACCACGCTTGTGACACAGGCAAAAAAAAGCGCCCCTGAGGGGCGCGAAAGCCAATGCCGATCAGCCGACTCAAGCAGCTTTCTCGACGTGGGCCTGGCGTGTGTACAAGAAGTCGATCACGGCTTTGCGGTAGCCCAGGTACTGCGGGCTGTCAGCCAGGGCCACGCGGCTGCGGGGGCGGGGCAGGTCGACGTGCAGCACTTCGCCAATGGTGGCCGCGGGGCCGTTGGTCATCATCACGATCTTGTCGGACAGCAGCACGGCCTCGTCCACGTCGTGCGTCACCATCACCACCGTGCTCTGGGTGCGGGCGACGATCTCCAGCAGCTCGTCCTGCAGTTTGGCGCGGGTGAGGGCGTCCAGCGCACCGAAGGGCTCGTCCATCAGCAGCACTTTGGGCTCCATGGCCAGGGCGCGGGCTATGCCCACGCGCTGCTTCATGCCGCCGCTGATCTCACCGGGGCGTTTCTGGGCGGCGTGGGTCAGGCCCACGAGGGCCAGGGCTTCGTCGGTGCGGACTTTGAGCCGGGCCTTGTTTTCAGACGGCGCCCCGGTGCTCTTGCTGGCGGCGCCGAACACGCGCTCCACGCCCAGGTAAACGTTTTCGAAGCAGGTCAGCCAAGGCAGCAGCGAGTGGTTCTGGAACACCACCGCACGCTCGGGGCCGGGGCCTGCAATTTCGCGGTTGGCGCACAGCAAGGCCCCCTGGGTGGGGGTGGTCAAGCCTGCAATCAGGTTCAGCAGGGTGGACTTGCCGCAACCCGAGTGGCCGATGAGCGCCACAAACTCACCTTTGGCGATGGTGAGGGAGATGTCCTTCAGTGCCGTGAACGGCCCTTTCTGGGTTTTGAAGGTCTGCTCGACCCCTTGCACCTCGATGAATTTGGTGGTGAGCGATTCGTTCATGATTTCACCTCGTCGTATGTGAAGGCGGAAGCCAGTTGGATCAGGGCGAATTCGAGCACCAGCCCCACGATGCCGATCACGAAGATGGCGATGATGATGTTCATCACGTTCAGGTTGTTCCACTCGTCCCACACCCAGAAGCCGATGCCCACGCCGCCGGTCAACATTTCAGCGGCCACGATCACCAGCCACGCGGTGCCCACGGCCAGGCGCACGCCGGTCAGCATGTAGGGCAACACGGCGGGAAACAAAATTTTGGTCAGGATCTTCCACTCGCTCAGGTTGAGCACGCGAGCCACGTTCATGTAGTCCTGGGGCACGCGCTGCACGCCCACGGCGGTGTTGATGATCATGGGCCAGATGCTGCAGATGAAGATGGTCCAGATAGCGGCCGGGTTGGCCCCTTTGAACACCAGCAGGCCAATGGGCAGCCAGGCCAGTGGCGACACGGGGCGCAGCAGGCTGATGAGGGGGTTGAACATGCGGCCCAGAAAGGTGAACCGCCCGATGGCAAACCCGGCAGGTATGCCCACCGCCGCCGCCAGGCCAAAGCCCACGGCCACGCGCTCAAGGCTCATCAGCACGTTCCAGCCCACGCCCTGGTCGTTGGGGCCGTTGCGGTAGAAGGGGTTGCTGAAAATGTCCACCGCCTGTGCCCAGGTTTGCACCGGGCCGGGAATGCTGCTGCCGGTGCTGATGGACACCAGCGCCCACAACCCCACCAGCAACCCCAGGCCCAGCACGGGCGGCACCACCACCAGGGCCACCGCACGCCAATCCACTCGACTGTGGCTGCTATTTTTCATATTTTTTTGGCCACTATCGCTTGTCTGTATTGATTTGTTAGCTATATCTATTGGTGCGTTTGAACGCGGTGCGCTGGCTGGTTGGGGCGCAGCGGCCCCCTCCAGCGGCGCGTGAAACACGGCGCTGACCATGGTGGTTCTCCTCGGGCGTGGGGTTGGGGCGGGCGTCAGGCTTTGACTTTGAAGCCGTCGGCGTATTTGGCAGGGTCTTTGCCGTCCCACACCACGCCGTCAACCAACTTGGATGTGCGCATATCGCTCTTGGGCAGCGGGGTTTTGCTGGCGGCGGCGGCGTCTTTGTAGATGGCGGTCTGGTTGATGGCTTTGGCCACGCCCAGGTAATCGGGGTGGTCTTTCAGCAAACCCCAGCGCTTGTGCTGCGTCAGGAACCACATGCCGTCGGACAGATAGGGGAAGTTCACCGCGCCGTCGTTGTAGAACTTCATGTGGTTGGGGTCGTCCCAGGTTTTGCCCATGCCGTTCTGGTAGCGGCCCAGAATGCGCTGGTTGATGGCGTCTACACCGGTGTTGACATAGCTTTTCTCGGCGATGGTTTCGGCCATCTTCAGCTTGTTTTGCAGGCCCGCATCGATCCACTTGCCAGCCTCCAGAATGGCCGCGGTGACCGCACGGCAGGTGTTGGGGTACTTTTTGGCGTATTCGCCGGTGGTGCCCAGCACA
>CAYFFJ010000086.1:0-9963 GCA_964342395.1 uncultured Hydrogenophaga sp. | reverse complement strand
TATAGCGGTCCACCCCCACCAGGCGGTGGCACTGGCCCAGCTCACACACGGTTTCGCTGAGCGACGGCAGCAGGCTCACCACCCGCTGCGGCGGCGCGGCCAGCGTGACGGTGCGGCCCCGGTCGTCGGTCACCTCAATGCCCGCCGCCTGCACCGGCAGGGCAGCGGCGCACAGCCACGCCACCGCGACAAAAATTTCAAGCAAAAAATGCCTACACCGCTTGATGTCAAACATATTTTTGCTCTGCTTTCAGAAGCATCGGCAACCCCGCCACCATCAGCACCACACGCTGGCTGGCCGCTGCCACCGCCTGGTTGAGCTGGCCCAGGGTGTCCACGAATTGGCGCACCTCGGTGCCCATGGGGATCACACCCAGGCCAATTTCGTTGCCTACCAGCACCACGGGGCCGGGCGCGGCCTGCAGGAATTCAATTAATGAAGCAAACAATTGAATACCATCAAGCGATACATGCCTATTTTGTGCTAATTTTTCATCAGAAGGCATCAGCAGGTTGGTCAGCCACAGCGTCAGGCAATCCACCACCAGCAGGTGGTGCGGGGCGCTGAGCCGTGCCATGGCCTGGGCCAGGGCCACCGGCTCTTCCAGCGTGGCCATGCCGGGCACACGCAACGCACGGTCGGCCTGGTGGCGGGCGATGCGCTGGCGCATTTCAGCGTCCCACGGCTGGGCGGTGGCAATGAAGGTGGCTTGGCGCGGCTGGCCGTTCAATGCGGGGCTGGACAGCCAGGCGGCGGCCAGGCTTTCGGCGCGGCGCGATTTGCCGCTTTTCTGGCCGCCCAGGATCAGCTCACAACCGGTGACGGGGTGGTTCAACTCAGCCATGTTGTTCACTCCAGCGTTGCACGATGGCGGCCAGTTGCGCCACCCCGTCGGTCAGCGCGGCGGGGCCGGGCTGCAGGATGTCGGCCGATTTGATTTCAAACAGTTGCCCCGTGCGCACGGCGGCCACGTTTTGCCAGCCGGGGCGGGCCGCCACGTTTTCGGCCCTGAATTTTTTGCCGCACCAGCTGCCAATGACGATGTCGGGGTTGCGCCGCACGATCTCGTCACCGTCGGCAATGATGCGGTCTTTGCCCATGGGCTGCGCGGCCAGCTCGGGGAAACAGTCGTCCCCGCCCGCCATGCCCACCAGCTCGGACACCCAGCGGATGGCGCTGATGTGGGGCTCGTCCCATTCCTCGAAAAACACGCGGGGCCTGCGCTTGCCAGCTGCTTCGCGCGCAGCGGCCTGGGCGCGAATGGCGTCCAGGTCGGCTTGCAGGGCGTGGATGCGGCGCAAGCCTTCGTCGGCGCAGCCAACACAAGCAGCCACCTGGTAGAGCATGGAAAAGATTTCGTCCACGCTGCGCTGGTTGAACACCGTGACCTGCACCCCGGCGCGCACCAGCTGCGCGGCAATGTCGGCCTGCAGGTCAGAAAAGCCGAACACGCAGTCGGGCTGCAGCGCCAGAATTTTGTCGATCTTGGCACTCAAAAAGGCGCTGACCCTGGGCTTTTCATCGCGCGCGCGCCGGGGCCGCACGGTGTAGCCGCTGATGCCCACGATGCGCGCCTCCTGCCCCAGCAGGTACAGCCACTCGGTGGTTTCCTCGGTCAGGCAGACGATGCGCTGCGGTCCCAGGTGGACGGCGTTCATGTCTGGCCCTCCAAAGACTGGGGGGACAGCAACTGGGCCACTGCCGCCGGGGCAGAAGGGAACCACGCGTGGAAGTAGCTGGCGCGCACGGGGCCGTGGGCGTACAGCGCTTCGCCGTCGGCACCGGTGGCCACCGGTTGAGCGGCCGCACCGGGGCGCACCGTGCGGGCCACGGCTGGCAGCGGCGTTTCGGTGAGCGACCAATGGAAGGTGTGGCCACGCAGGCTGCCAGCAGACAAATCAAGTTGCTGCGGCCCCAGCGCGGCCAGGCGCTTTTGCATGACCACACGCCCCGGCAGCAGGCCCCACAGGGCATGGGTGGCACCGGCTTTGTCCACCAGTTCGTCAAACAGCAGCATCATGCCGCCGCACTCGGCCCACACGGGCTTGCCCTGGGCCACGTGGGCATGCAAGGCGTCGCGCAGCGCGTGGTTGGCACCCAGTTTTTCTGCGTGCAGTTCGGGGTAGCCACCGGGCAGCCACACCGCGTCGCACGGGGGCAAAGCGGCATCGGCCAGGGGCGAGAAAAACACCACCTGTGCGCCGAGTTGGGCCAGGGTGTCGAGGTTGGCGGCGTAAATGAAACACAGCGCCGCGTCGCGCGCCACGGCCACGGTGCGGCCCGCCAGGGGCTGGGCGGTGTTTTGCGCAGGCGCAGGCACAGCGCCAAAGTCCACGTTCCACGCGGCCAGTTCAGCCGCCCCCATCTGCCCCAGCGGCGTGCTGGCCAGGGCATCGGCGGCGGCGTCGAGCCGTTGCAGCGCATCGGGCAGCTCTTGCGCGGCCACCAGGCCCAGGTGGCGTTCGGGCAGGGTCAAGGCGGGTGAGCGCATGACCGCCCCCAACCAGCCGCCCTCACCCACCGGCGCAGCAGGCACGGCGGCTTGCAGCAGCACCATGTGGCGTTCGCTGGCCACGCGGTTGGCCAGCACACCGGCCCAGCGCAGGCCGGGCTGGTAGTGCCGCAGCCCATGGGCCACGGCGCCAAACGTCTGCGCCATGGCCGAGGCATCGACCACCGCCAACACGGGCACGTTGAACAAACGGGCCAGGTCGGCGGCGCTGGGCTCGCCGTCAAACAGGCCCATCACGCCTTCGATCAGGATCAGGTCGGCCTCGGCAGCGGCCTGGACCAGGCGCTGGCGGCAGTCGGCCTCGCCGGTCATCCACAGGTCGAGCTGGTGCACGGGGGCGCCGCTGGCCAGCTGGTGCCAGAACGGGTCCAGAAAATCAGGCCCGCACTTGAACACCCGCACCCGCCGCCCGGCCCGCGTGTGCAAGCGGGCCAGCGCCGAGGTGAGCGTGGTTTTGCCCTGGCCCGAGGCCGGGGCGGCCACCAGCACGGCGGGGCAGTGCCGGGGCAGGCCAAGGGGTGCACACGTGGGCACGGAAACAAGGGAAAACATGGAAACAACCCAGCTGCGTGTCCTCACCGGCTTCCCCGCCGGTGCTTGGACGTGACAGCAAGCCCACCGGAGCGGGTTTGCCACTGTGTTGGCCGGTATCCGGGCTGGTGGCACAACCTTCAAAGCCTTCCCAGCGAGTGGCACCTTGCGGCACCACCCATCCAGTGGCAAATATTGAAAGCAGGAGCGGTGCCCAGTGCTGAGCGTCCACTCCGTCCACTTACCGTTGCGGGGGCAGCGCTGGTTAGGTGCAGGCCTCTGTTGACCCACACCCCCCAGCTTCCCGTTGAACTGCTGCACGTGAACCGCACAGCGAGCACCAACACCATGCATTGTAGTGAAGACTGCCCGACAAAGGCTTGCGCGGCGGACCTACAATCCTGCGGCCATGGCAGACCACAACGACATCGCCCAAATCGCCAGCCGCGTGGACCGGCTGCTGCTGCGCCACGGGGAATTGCAGCGCACCAACGAATTGCTGACAGCCCAGGTCGCGGCGCTGGCCACCGAGCGCGATTTGCTGCGCTCACGCCTGTCGGCGGCACGCTCGCGCATCGACGCGCTGCTGGACCGGCTGCCCGAAGCCACCACCGCCCCCTCGCCCCAGACACCCGGCACGCCATGAAACAACTCGACGTCGAAATCATGGGCCAGCGCTACCTGCTCAGCTGCCCCGAAGGCGGCGAAATGGCGCTGCTGAAAGCCGTGGAGCGTGTGGACCTGGCCATGTGCAAAATCCGCGACGCAGGCAAGGTCAAGGCCCGAGACCGCATCGCGGTGCTGGCCTCTCTGAACCTGGCGTTTGAGCTGTCCGAGGCACTGGCACAGCCCCATCCGGTCACCGCGCCCCCCACACCCAGCGCCGACACCGATGTGGGCCAATTGCTGCAACGGCTGGACCACGCGTTGATGAGCGACAACCGCCTCATCTGACGCCCCATTTCCTGTCCCGGGGCGCATACAATGCAGGCGTCTGCAGGGACCGCTGGGTTTTTATGTCCTTGAACCAATGCTCCTTGAGCAGGGCTTGGAACATCGTCTGTCTGGTGTGATCATCTCGCGTCAGATGAACCCGAAGTCAGTCTGACCTCGCCCACCTGAACCCCGGTTCAGGCCTGCGGCCCGGCGCCTCCCCTGCAGACACCCCCCCTCTTTCTTTCGCCCTCCCCGCTGGTGCCGCCATGCTGCTTGAACCGCTGTTGATCGCCGAGCTGTTGGCGCTGGGCCTGGGCACCGGTTTTCTGGCCGGGCTGCTGGGCATTGGCGGCGGCATGCTGATGGTGCCGTTCATCACGCTCATCCTGTCGGCACGGGGCGTGTCGCCCGACCTGGCCGTGAAGATGGCCATTGCCACGTCCATGGCCACCATCGTGTTCACGTCCGTCTCCAGCGTGCGGGCGCACCACAAGCGCGGCGCGGTGCGCTGGGACATTGTGTTCAAACTCAGCCCCGGCATCGTGGCGGGTTCGGCCCTGGCCAGCCTGGGCGTGTTTGCCTTGCTCAAAGGCGCCTGGCTGGCGTTTTTTTTCGCGGGCTTTGTGGGGTTTTCGGCGACGCAAATGCTGCTGAACAAAAAACCCGAGCCCAGCCGCACCCTGCCCGGCCTGGCGGGCCAATTGGGCGCGGGTGGTGTCATTGGCTTTTTGTCGGGCCTGGTGGGTGCGGGCGGTGGTTTTGTGAGCGTGCCGTTCATGACCTGGTGCAACGTCGCCCTGCACAACGCGGTGGCCACCAGCGCTGCACTGGGTTTTCCGATTGCGCTGGCCAACACCGTGGGCTACGTGGCAGCCGGGCAGAAACTGACGGGCTTGCCCGCCGGGGCAGTGGGCTATGTGTTTGGCCCGGCGCTGCTGGTGATTGCCTCGGCCAGCGTGCTGATGGCCCCCCTGGGCGTGAAGGCCGCACACGCACTGCCAGTGGTCCAGTTGAAACGGGTGTTTGCCGGGGTGCTGTACCTGTTGGCTGGCTACATGCTGTACCGGGGCATCACGGCGCTGTAGGCGCCTTTGCAGGCGCGGTGGCTGCTTCAGCCCAACAGGTTGCGGTCAGCCACCACCACGCCGTCTTCATCGGCATACAGCCAATCGCCCGGGCGCACCCACACGCCCTGAATCGATACCGGCACGCCGGTCTCGCCCGGGGCTTTGCGCTCGGTGGACAAGGGCATGGACGCCAGCGCGCGAATACCGGTGGCGCACACGGCCAACTCGGCCACGTCGCGCACGCAGCCGTCCACCAACACACCCGCCCAGCCGTTGCGGGCCGCCGCTGCCCCCAGGTTGCCACCCAGCAAGGCGCGGCGCAGCGACGCGCCACCGTCCACCACCAACACACGGTTGCGGCCTTCGCTTTCAACGGCGGCTTTCACAGAGGTGTTGTCTTCGAAACATTTGACCGTGACCACCGGACCGCAAAAACGCGTGTGAGCACCAAAGTCGCGGAACACGGGGGGCAACACGCGAAAGGCACCCGAGGTGTCAGATTTGTGGACGTCGCACAGATCGCAGGTGGCAAACACGGGGTGGGCAGAAGGTGTGGTCATGGGGATTTTCAGCACAGATTCACGGGGAAAAACCGGTGGCCAGACAGCCGTCGGGCGCACCCCAAGCATACAAAAGCCCGGCGAGAGACCCGGGAGTGTTGTTTTCACAGACAAACACCCCAAAAACAGAGGGGGGAAAACACGCAGACAGTGGGCTGTTCACTTGGAAAGCGGGGTCAACTCCATTAGCATGCCCGCAGCCAGTGCAAATGCCCGATCAACCCAGGCCGTTGCTCACTGGTTCCATACCAACGTCCAACGAGGAAACAACACCATGGCAACTGCAAAGAAGGCCCCCGCCAAAAAGGCCGCCGCTCCCGCGAAGAAAGCCGCAGCACCCGCTGCTGCTGCACCGGCTCCGAAAGCCGCAGCACCCGCCGCCAAAAAAGCCGCAGCCCCTGCGGCCAAAAAAGCCGCGGCACCTGCAGCGACCAAGGCCGCCCCCGCGAAGAAAGCCGCTGCAGCACCCGCAGCCGCCAAGCGCACGCCCAACGCCGCCTTCATGAAGCCCATGACCCCCAGCGCCAAGCTGGCCGCCATCATCGGCAAGGACGCCATGCCCCGCACCGAAGTGACCAAGAAGGTGTGGGAATACATCAAAAAGCACAAGCTGCAAGACGCCGCCAACAAACGCATGATCAACGCCGATGCCAAGCTGAAAGACATTTTCGGCAAGGCCCAGGCGTCCATGTTCGAAATGACCAAAATGATCAGCACCCACCTCAAGTGAGATGGCTTGCGGCGCGAAGAACCCCAGCGCCCCACGCAAAAAAGGACCGCACAGCGGTCCTTTTTTTATGCCTTTTGTTGACGGCGGCACGGTGAATCAGCTGCCTGATGCCTCTTGGGCCACGGCCTCGAAGGTCGACTTGGCAATGTTCAGCGCCGTTGCAGCCGTTGGCCAGCCCGAGTAGAAGGCAAGGTGTGTGATGGCCTCAACGATCTCTTCCTTCGTCAGCCCGTTTTCCAAGGCGCGCTTGAAGTGAAACGGCAGTTCGTTTTGTCTGTACAGAGACACCAACGATGCAACGGTGATCAGGCTGCGCTCCCGCTTGGAGAGGCCCGGGCGCTCCCACACGTCGGCGAAGAGCACCTCGTTGCTCAGGGCTATGAACTTCGGTGCAAGTTCTGACAGCGAATGCGCAGCGAGGCGGGGTTCTGGATGGGCCATTTTTTGAAAACTCCGTGTGACCAGTGAACGGCGGTCCACTGTGGATTCGTTTGACGTTGAGGGGGAGCCCCAAGTTGAACTCGCGAAGTTGGCGGCCCACATAGCCGCTGCGAACTTCCTCTTCCGTGGCGGGGCAAATGGTCACTTCCATGAGAGATACCGTTTGAGTCCAAGTGCAGGCGCGGGCTGTTGGCCCTGGGCCGACTCGTCAGGCCCCACCAGTTGACCTCCGTGCGGCAAGCAACCCGATGCCTGCTGCCCCCAGCAGGGAACCGCAGGTGCGGTTGAATATCTGCTGTCGGCGAGGCGCTGAGAACCACTTGCGCAGATGGCTTCCCATGTATGCGTAAGCTGCAATCGCAATCCATTCCAAACCCAGAAAAAGCGCACCCAGCACAGCAAACTGCGGCACTGCAGGTTTTGAAATATCGACGAACTGGGGAAGAAAGGCCGTGAAGATGAGGACGGCCTTTGGATTGCCCGCAGCAACCAGAAACTCTTGGCGCGCAAGTGAAAAAGTGCTTTGCCTTGAGCCAACACCTTCAGTGTTTTCGGCGGCGGGAGAAGCCCGCCACAACTGGAAAGCAAGGTAGAAAAGATACGCGGCCCCGATGATTTTGACTGCGTAAAACAAAACCTCCGAAGTCTGAAGGACGGTGGCGAGACCGGCTGCGGCAATGGCGATCATGCCGACGAACGCGATGAGGCGACCGACCCCAGCGATTGACGAGGTCCAGAAACCATAACGTGTCGCATTCGACACGGAAAGAAGGTTGTTTGGGCCCGGCACCATGTTCAGAGCGAAGCACGCAGGGATGAAAAGAAGAAGGGTATCAATGGACATGGTGTGCTTGGTGTGGTTGACGCAATATAGCCGCAGCCCCGCCGATCTGTCACCCGGCGCAGGTGAATGGCTCTGCGTGCGCCCACCCGCCGCGCCATGAGCGCGAACACGCCCCAGCCCAGGTATTCGCGGGTGCAGGTGACGTGGCGCACGGGCTCGGTGGTCAGCAGGGCGCGCACCTCGTTGGCCAGTCATCGTTCAGGTGGGCAAAAAACGTTGCACATCTATAGCACCCAGTGCTATAAAATGGCCAGCAGGGAGATGGGTATGGCGATCGACAAGGACGAAACAGAAGCCTTGAAGAAATTGGCTGCGCATCTGTTGTCACTGACGACGCAGGCGCTTGACAGGGCTCAAAGTGCCGGTGAACTGATAGAGGTGAATTGCGATGAGAAAGACCAAATCCCCCATCCTTGATGCGGTGCACGACACGGCCAAGGGATTGTTCAAAGCGGGTGCGATGGACCAGATCACGCTGCGTGAATTTGACCAGCTCTGCCTGCCGCCTGTCGAGCCGCTGCAGCCCGAGCAAATCAAGCACATCCGCGAAGCCTCGCGGGTCAGTCAGGCTGTGTTTGCCCGCCTGCTGAACACCAGCCTTTCGACGGTGCAGAAGTGGGAGATCGGCCAGAAGAAACCCACCGGCACCGCCCTGAAGCTGCTGCACCTGGTGCAAAAGCGCGGCCTCGAAATCGTTGCCTGATTCGACGGCGTGATGTGACTGCTCTATGCGGCGGCCTTACGCGGGCAGGAGCGCACACCTGCCAATGCGTGCCAGTGCTTCGCCCATGGTTTCGCGGGCCATGGCCATGTCGTAGTTGGCTTGGCCCCGCAGCCACCAACCGTCGCTCAACCCAAAGTAGCGGCACAGGCGCAGGTCGGTGTCGGCGGTGATGGCGCGCTTGCCAGCCACGATGTCGCCAATGCGCTGCGGAGGCACGCCAATGTCTTTGGCCAGGCGGTATTTGGTCAGGCCCAGCGGTTTGAGGAATTCTTCGTCCAGCATTTCGCCGGGGGTCACGCGGGAAATGGGGGCCACGGTGCGCATGGGTGGTACTTGCCTACGCCAGCGCTTCGCGCACCACTTCAGGGTGCTTGCAGGCGATACGAATGAGCGCCTGCGCGGCACCAGACGGAGCCCGGCGACCCTGCTCCCACTCTTGGAGCGTGCGCTTTGAGATGCTGAGTGCGGACGCAAACTCGGACTGGGACAGACCTGTGCCCTGCCGCGCTTGGACGACTTCGTTGACTGCGACCTCGGTGACGCGCGCGAACTTGCGCGCTTTCATTTCCCGGACCGATTGCAGCAGCTTTAGGCCCAGCTCTTCGCCGGATGGCGCTGTTGGCGTGGTTTTACGTGCGGTCATCTTCAATCTCCTTGCGTACTTCTTTCAGGATGTAGCCGGGGATGCTGTCCTTTTCCGCCTTCGGATACACCAACAGCATGCAAAGCTCTCCAGCTTCAAGGTGCGTGAAATAGATGACACGAGTGCCACCTCGCTTTCCCATTCCCGGGCGCGACCAGCGGACTTTACGGCAGCCGCCGCCACCAGGAATGACAACCCCGGCTTCGGGCTCACGTGCTATCCATGCGAAGAATTCCAGCCTCTCTTCGGTGCTCCATACCTTCGCCGCCTCGGCGGCGAAGGTGGGTGTTTCGTAGATCGTGAGCATGTGCAATTGTACGTCTTAGACGTATGACTCGCAAAACTGAGAGAATCTGCTAGAAAAAATGCCTCTACCGCTTTATTGGCAAGCGTAAGCAGCTATGAATTCAGGTATCAATCCGGCACTCACCGCGCCATGAGCGCGAACACGCCCCAGCCCAGGTATTCGCGGGTGTAGGTGACGTGGCGCACGGGTTCTGTGGTCAGCAGGGCGCGAACCTCGTTGGCCAGCTCGTCGTTGGGGTTGGCTTGCAGCCAGCGGCGCGATGGTGCCCGCAACGCCCCCGGCGATCCAGCTGGCACCGATGCAGGCGGCCACATCGACCTTCTCGTCAGCGACATGGCCCGCCGCATCGCCCAGCTCCACCGCACGGCTTTGGGCCTGCGCGGTGAACAGGGGGCTCATGTCGATGCCCGTGCCGACGATGCCGTGATCACGCGCCCAAGTGCACAGCATTTCACCCGAACCGCTGCCCAAGTCCAGCACCCGCGCCCCCGCCGACAGACGCAACGCCGCACCGAGCGTGGCGTATTTGTCAGGCGTGAACGGGTTGTGAATGCGGTGGGCGCTTTCGGTGATGTTGAAGATGCGGGGGATGTCCATTTTGAAATTCTCATGGGGGGCGGATTCAAAAGTGAAGTGCAACACCTGCAAACCCCGTAAGGTCAGCAGA
>CAYFFJ010000085.1:242-10315 GCA_964342395.1 uncultured Hydrogenophaga sp. | reverse complement strand
ATCGTGGTGCTGAACGAAAAGCTGCTGGAAGTGCTGGGCGACGACATCACCCAGGACGAAGCCTTTGGCCACGCCAACGACGTGCTGAAAAACGCCGTGGGCGGCATTGCCGAAATCATCAACGAATACGGCAATGTGAACGTTGACTTTGAAGACGTGCGCACCGTCATGGGCGAGCCTGGCAAAGCCATGATGGGCACCGCCACGGCCACCGGCCCTGACCGCGCCCGCCTGGCCGCCGAGCAAGCCGTGGCCTGCCCGCTGCTGGAAGGCGTGGACCTGAAAGGGGCCAAAGGCGTGCTGGTGCTGGTGACGGCATCGAAGGGCAGCCTGAAGCTGAGCGAGTCCAAGCAAGCCATGAGCGCCATCAACGCCTATGCATCGCCCGATGCCCACGTCATTTACGGCGCGGCTTACGACGACACGCTGGGCGACGCCATCCGCGTCACCGTGGTGGCCACCGGCCTGAACAAACAAAACGCCGCCCGCCGCACCGCGCCCCCGCTGCAAGTGCTGCGCACCGGCACCGACAACATGCCCATCCACAACCCCGGCATGGGCCTTGGGGGCAACATGCCCAGTTTGACCAGCGTGGGCCAGGGTTCGAGTACGCCCGACTACCAAAGCATGTCGGTGCCCAGCGTGTGGCGCACCAACCGCACCCAGGCCACGGCCAAGGTGGACGCGTTGTCGGCCGGTGGCATGGACGACTTCGAAATCCCCGCCTTCCTGCGCAAGCAAGCCGACTGAAGCCCTTCGCCCCAAACGGGTGCGGGGTCAAACCTAAAATCGGGCCATGCTCAAACAACGCACCTTGAAAGCCATGACCCGCGCCGTGGGCGTGGGCCTGCACAGCGGCCAGCGGGTCGAGTTGACCCTGCGTCCCGCCCCGGCCAACACCGGCATCGTGTTTCGGCGGGTGGATTTGCCCCACCCGGTCGACATCCCGGTGGCGGCCAGTTCGGTCACCGACACGCGCTTGGCGTCCACCCTGTCCAAGGGCGATGCGCGGGTGTTGACGGTGGAGCACCTCATGTCGGCCTGCGCCGGCCTGGGGCTGGACAACCTGCTGATCGACATCACCGCCGAAGAGGTGCCCATTCTGGACGGCTCGGCCGCCTCGTTTGTGTACCTGCTGCAAAGCGCGGGCGTGGTCGAGCAAGACGCCCCCCGGCGTTTCATCCGCATCACCAAACCCGTGGAGGTGCGCGAAGGCGAGGGCGCCAACCTGAAATGGGCGCGCCTGGAGCCGCACCACGGCTACAAGCTCATTTTTGAAATCGAGTTCGACCACCCCGCCGTGGGCGCCACGGGCCAACGGGTGGAATTTGATTTGGGCGGCGGCCAATACGCCCGCGAAATCGCCCGCGCCCGCACCTTTGGCTTCACCAAAGACGTGGAAATGATGCGCGCCAACGGCCTGGCCCGGGGCGGCGGGCTGGACAACGCCATCGTGATGGACGACTACAAGGTGCTCAACGCCGACGGCCTGCGCTACGCCGACGAGTTTGTGAAACACAAAATCCTCGACGCCATGGGCGACCTTTACATCGTGGGGCGCCCGTTGCTGGCCACCTACAGCGCCTTCCGTTCGGGCCATGGCCTGAACAACCAGCTGCTGCGCGAACTGCTGAGCCGCCCCGATGCCTACGAAGAGGTCAGCTTCAACGACGTGCGCCAGGCCCCAGCGGGCTTTGACAGCTTGATGCCTGCCTGGTGACCTTGGTCCCGGTCCTCCCGCCCCACTGAAAGCCCCGAGCCATGCTGATTTTTCGCTGGACCATGCTGCTGCTGTTGCTGGGCGTGGTTGCCAGCTTTGTGTTTTACGTGGCCACTGGCCAGGTGAGGTACCGCACGCTGGGGCTGAAAATCATGAAATGGGCGGTGCTGGCGGCCCTCGGTTTCTTTGGCGTGCTGATTCTGGAGCGCTTGCTCTGAAGGGGCACACCCGTGAGGTGTGTCAGTAACTGCGCCCGGCTTTGTAAGCTGCACTCACGCGTGCATTCAAGTCGGCCACTTTGGCAATGGCCTGCATAGAGCGGCTGACCTGTGCGTGGGTGATGGCCAGGCCCAGGGCGTCGGCCGCGTCGGTGCCCGGCAGGCCGGGCAGTTGCAGCAGGCGGCGCACCATCTCCTGTACCTGCGACTTGGCGGCCTTGCCGTGGCCCACCACGGCTTTCTTCATTTGCAGGGCGGTGTATTCGCTCACGTCCAGCCCCCGGGCCACCAGCGCGGTCAGGCAGGCGCCGCGCGCCTGGCCCAGCTTCAGGGTGGCCTGCGGGTCTACGTTGACGAAGACGATTTCACAGGCCGAGACGTCGGGCTCGTAGCGCTGCACCACCTCGCCAATGCCGTCGAACAGCACCTTCAGCCGCTGGGGCAGCAGGCGGCTGTCCAGGTGTTTGGTGGAGATGGTGCCGCTGGCCACGTAGCGCAGCTGGCCACCGTCGCTGTCGATCACGCCAAAGCCGGTGGTCAGCAGGCCGGGGTCAATGCCCAAAATGCGCTGGCTCATGGCAGTTGCACCGCGCCCATGCGCGCCAGGATGGTGGCGGTGCGGCGGTTCAGGTAGGGCGAGGTGGGGCGGCGTTCGAAAAACTTCGGCGCGGGCAGCATCACCGCCAGGCGGGCGGCCTGCTCGGCGCTCAGCGCCTTGGCCGACACACCGAAGTAGCGCTGCGCTGCGGCCTCGGCCCCGAACACGCCGTCGCCCCACTCCACGCTGTTGAGGTAAATCTCCAGGATGCGCTCTTTGTTCAGAAAGGCTTCCAGCATGAAGGCCAGCACCAGCTCCTGTCCTTTGCGGGCCAGGTGGCGTTCGCCCGACAACAGCAGGTTTTTGGCCAGTTGCTGGGTGATGGTGGAGCCCCCCACCACCTTTGCCGGTTTGTCGCGGCCTTTTTTCTGGGCCAGGGCCTCGCGCTTTTGGTTGCGCGCCCAGGCCGATTCGATGGCCGCCCAGTCCACGCCGGGGTGCTGGGCAAACCCGTCGTCTTCCGAGGCAATGACGGCGCGTTTCAGGTGACCTGAGATGCGGGTGGCGTCCACCCACTGCTGTGCCCACGGGCGTTGGGTGGCGCTGCCCGTTTCGTTGGCGCGCCGCCAGGCTTCGGAGCGCATGAAGGCGGTGCTTTCCGGGTTGACCCAGGCCATCAGCGCAATGCGTCCCGCGAAAAACAGCTGCAGCGCCAGCGCCACCGCCACCACCCACAGCAGCCAGCGCCCTGCAAACGATAACGTCCGCGACAGCTTCATGCAGACACTCAGGCCTTGGGGCTGGCCAGCAGGACCGACAACTCGGCCAGCACCTGCGCCCCGGGCGGGCGCACACCGCGCCACAGCTCAAATGCCGCTGCCGCTTGCTCCACCAGCATGCCCAGGCCGTCGCGCCCGTGGGCGCCGTGCTGGGCCGCCCAGCCCAGGAAGGGCTGGGCGGCGGGGCCGTACATCATGTCTACCACCAGCGCACCGGGGCGCAACACGCGGGCCGGGGCCGGTACATCGCCGCCACCCAGGCTGCTGGCTGTGGCGTTCAAAATTACATCAAAAACACCTTCAATCGCTTGACTGGTATGGCTTTTAAGCTCGCATTTATGATGCGCTGCATGGGCCGCGTGGCTGGCCACCAGGGCCTCGGCCTTGGCGGCGGTGCGGTTGCACACCACCAGCTCGCGGGGTTGCTCGCCCAGCAGCGGGCCCAGCACCCCGGCGGCGGCCCCGCCCGCACCCAGCAGCAGCACACGCGCGCCGCGCAGGGGCACGCCTGCATTGGCGGTGATGTCGCGCACCAGGCCCACGCCGTCGGTGTTGTCGCCCAGCACCTCGTCGCCGTTGAACGCCAGGGTGTTGCACGCCCCGGCCAATGTGGCCCGCCCGGTGTGCCGGGTGGCGGCGGCAAAGGCCTCGAACTTGAAGGGCACGGTCACGTTGCAGCCCCTCACGCCTTGCTGGCGCAGCGCGGCCAGGGTGGCGGCAAAGCCGTCGAGCGGGGTGAGCTGTTTGCCGTAGGCCAGCGCCTGGCCGGTGAGCTCGGCAAAGCGGGCGTGTATCCAGGGCGAGCGGCTGTGCTCGATGGGGTTGCCCATCACGAGGTACCGGTCAGGGGTGGGCGGGGCGCTGGGTTCGGCGGTGTGTGGCGTGTTCATTGCGCAGACAGCGTGGTGTTGAGGGTTTCGTCGCGGGTGAACCGGAAGCGGGACACCACCACGATCTGGTCGGCCCGGCGGCGCATGGCGTCGCTGAAGGCCCCGAACGTCAGCCCCTGCACGATGGCCTGGGCGCGGCGGTCAAGCACGCGTTGGCCTGAGGGTTGCACCACCTCGGTGGACAACACGCGGCCGGCGTGGTCGAGGGTGATGGCCATGGTCAGCTCGCCATACAGCTTTTGGCCGCCCACTTCGGGGAAATGGGTGGTGCCGTGGTTTTCGATTTTGCGGCGCAGCGCGTCGTAATAGATGGCATACACCTCTTCGCGGGTGGCGGGGCTGACGTAGCGTTTGCGTGGACGGGCGTTTTCTTCGTTGACGCGTTTTTCAATTTCGGCCAGCAGCTGGATGAGCTGCTGGCGCTTTTGCTCGCGTTCGCGCTCGGCGGGCGTGAAGGCGGGGGTTTGGGGCTGGGGCGGGGCCAGGGTGGCGAGCTGCTTTTTGAGTTGGGCCAGCAGCTGTGCCTGTTGGGCTTTCAGGGCTTCCAGCCGTTGTTCATCGGGCTCGGGCGTGTCGCCCGCGCGCAGCTTGCCGGTGGGGGGCAGGGGCGAGGTGGCCCGGCCTTGGGCGGCTTCACCGCCCCCGGCCAGCGAGGCCTGGGCAATGGCCTGGGCTTTGTCGGGGCGTTCGTTGCTTTTGGCGTTGACCAAAATGACCTCCAGTGGCGTGTCCTGGAACACGCGGTTGAAGGCCTCGGGGTTGACGAAGCGCACGCTCAGCAGCACCGCGTGCACACCCACCGACACGGCCAGCGCCCAGTGCAGGGCGGTCAGCCCGCGCAAGGAAAGGCGGGGCAGACCAGGCAGCGAAGGCAGGCGCAGGCGGGGCACGGTGGGGTGGAGTGGGCGGTCAGTCGGCGGTGGCGGCGGGTGGGGGGGGTGGGGCTTCGTCGCCGCCGTCCATGTCCACCGCGATGGCGATGGGGCCGCCCAGGTCGTCGTCGTCACCCGATTCATCGGTGTCACCGGGGTCTGCGGCGGCGCTGGCCTGGGCGTCCAGCCGCTCGACCACGGTGCCGCCGATGTCCAGGCTGATGTCGTCCACCGCGCCCAGCTTCACCCGCACGCGGGCGTTGCGCGGCAGGCCGTCGGCGCCCATCACGGCCAGCACCAGGGGCAGGGTGTCGGCGCGCACCACGCCGTCCTTGATGACGGCGCCTTCGATGTCGGTGATGCCGGCTTGGGCCAGGTGTTTGAGTGTCCAGTAGCGCTCCATGCCGTTCTGGAACTGGTTGTAGGCGCTGTAGGCCGCTTCAAACCCGCTGATGATGGAAAACAGCGCCGCGTCTTTGGGTTTGAACGGGGCTTGCAAGGCGGCCAGGTTGCCGTGGCGCGCGCAGGCAATGATTTGCCACTGGTTGACCAGGTCGGTGTAGCGGCGCAGGGGTGAGGTGCTCCAGGCGTAGCACTTCACGCCTATGCCCGCGTGGGGCTGTGCCTTGGTGCCCATGCGCACCTTCACACCCGGGGCCAGGCTGGCCTGGCTGCGGTAGATGCCGGGCACGCCGCTGTCGGCCAGCAGCTGGCCCCAGGTGCTGTTGGCCACGATCATGGCTTCGGCCACGATGAGGTCCAGCGGCGAGCCCCGGCGGCGGGTGCCGATGAGCACGGTTTCGTCGCCCACAGGGCCGTCGGCAGGGTCTACCGGCACGCCCAGCTTGAAGGTGTAGTCGGGGCGGTTGAAGTTTTCGGGTTTGCCGCGCACCACCTCGCGCTGGGCCTTCAGGTGTTGGGCCAGCTTGTGCAGAAAGCGCAGCTCGTGCGCCCAGGTCAGCGCAATGTGGCCACCTTCTGTTTCAAGCATTTCAGTGCTCTGGCGCTTTTCTGTATTGGTTTCTTTGCTATTGAAAAAATCATCTGTCAACACATCGTCCAACTGGTCGTGGCGCAGGTTGGCGGCGATGGGCACGCGCTCGGTCAGCGTGCGGGTGCCAGTGAAGGCCAGCGTGGCTTCGTCCAGGGTCACGTACAGCGACAGGGCAGGGCAGTTGCGCCCCTCTTGCAGGGTGTAGGCCTGTACCACCTCGTCGGGCAGCATGGTGACCTTGTGGCCGGGCATGTAAACCGTGCTCAGCCGGTGGCGGGCCACCTGGTCGATGGCGCTGTCGGGGGTGATGGCCAGCCCCGGCGCGGCAATGTGGATGCCCAGCGTGACGGTGCCGGTGCCCAGGCCCTGGATGGACAGGGCATCGTCGATTTCCGTGGTGGCCGAGTCGTCCACCGAAAACGCGCGCACGGTGGCCAGCGGCAACTCGTCGGTGATGGGCGGTGCCTGCAGCGCCGGAAAACCCGTGCCGCGTGGGAAATGCTCGAACAAAAACCGCTGCCAGTGGAACTGGTAGGCGTTGGCAATGGCGCCCACGGCTTTCAGCATGACCAGCGGCGCGGTGTGCGTTTGTTTGGCCGCTTCGACCACGGCCTTGTACTCAGGCGCGTTTTTGTCGGGCTTGAACAGAATTTTGTACAGCTGCTCGCGCACCGGGGCGGGGCACTGGCCGCTGGCCAGTTCTTGCGTCCACTGCTCGATCTGGGCCTGCACGGCCTTTTTCTTTTCAATGGCGGCCAGGGCCTGCTGAATCTGTTCCTGCGGGGCTTTGCGAAAGCGCCCTTTGCCCGCGCGGCGGAAGTAGTGGGGGGCTTCAAACAAGGCCAGCAGCATGGCCACCTGCTCGTCCAGCGGGGCGCTGGCCGAGAAATAGTCGCGCGCCAGGTCGGCAAAGCCGAACTCGTCTTCCGGCGCAAATTCCCAGGCCATTTCCAGCTCGATGTCGGCCACTTTGGCCTGGGCCGCGGCCATCAGTGCGGCGGGCTGGGGCTTTTCAAATTTCAGCAAGGCGTTGGTGGCCTTGACTTTCACGCGTTTGCCCGAGTCCAGCTCCACTTGCAACGAGCTTTCCGCTTCGGACAGGATGCGGCCAGTCATGAACTTGCCGGCTTCTTCAAACAGGGCGAACAAAGGGGGGTCTTTCAGTGAGGCGCCGCCACCGGGTTGCCGGGCGGCAGGGGGCTCGGGCGCGAGGCCCGCAGTGTATCGCCGCAGGGGCTTGGGTCACCCCGGTGGCACCAGCCCCAAGTGCCCGAGCAGGGCGGGCAGGTGGGTGTCGAAGTCGCTCAACGCGTGGTCAGAGCCCTGCACCACGCGCAGGTCGCAGGCGGCGTAGCGGGTTTGCATGGTGCGCCAGTCCAGCACCTCGTCGCCCGTGGCCGCCCACACCTGGTAACGCCCGGGGTGGGTGAGGGGGCCGCAGGCCAGGGCACGCAGTTCGTCCACAAATTCGGCGCGGAAAAAGAAGCGGTCTTGCGGGTGGTGCCAGTGGGTTTGTTCGCCAATGTGTTGCGCCAGGCTGCTGGCCGGGTCGGTGGCGGGGTTGACCAGCACCACCGGGGCCTGTGCGCCCGCGGCCAGCCGCTCGGCCACCCAGGTGGCGTAGAAGCCGCCCAGCGAAGACCCCATGACCGCCGTGCCCGCTGCGGGCCAATCGGCCAGGCCTTGGGCCACCAGGGCCATGGCCTCGGCGGGTGAGGGCGGCAGTTGCGGGCACCACCAGGTCACGTCGGGCCGGTGGGCGGCCACCCACGCGGCCATTTTCTGCGCCTTCATGGAACTGGGCGATGAACGAAAGCCGTGCAGGTACAGCAGGTGCGTGGTGGCGGGCATGGAGCGTGTGGTGTGAACGGGGGCAGGGGTGGGTGCATTCGATAATAGGGGCATGCCTGTCGTCATCAACCAGCCCTCTCTGTGGCAACGTGTGTCCCCGTTTTTCCGTGGTTTCGACGGGCTGCTGCTGCTGGCCGTGTTGCTGCTGTGTGTGTTGGGCCTGACCACCATGTATTCCGTGGGGTTTGACCACGGCACCCGCTTTTCAGACCACGCCCGCAACATGCTGATCGCCATGGCCGTGGTGTTTGGGGTGGCCCAGGTGCCTCCCCAGCGGCTGATGACGGTGGCTGTGCCCCTTTATGTGGTTGGCGTGGCATTGCTGGTGGCGGTGGCGCTGTTTGGCATCACCAAAAAAGGGGCCACTCGGTGGGTGAACGTGGGCGTGGTGATCCAGCCCAGCGAAATCATGAAGATGGCCGTGCCGCTCATGCTGGCCTGGTGGTTCCAGCGGCGCGAAGGCCATTTGCGCCCGTTCGACTTTGCCGTGGCCGCCGTCCTGCTGCTGCTGCCTGTGGGGCTGATCATGAAGCAGCCCGACCTGGGCACGGCGCTGCTGGTGATGTCGGCCGGGCTGTTCGTCATTTTTTTTGCGGGCCTGAGCTGGAAGCTCATTCTGCCGCCGCTGCTGCTGGGTGGGGTGGGCATTTCCTTGCTGGTGGCGTTCAGCGGTGACCTGTGCCAGCCCGATGTGGACTGGTTTGGCCTGCACAACTACCAAAAGCAACGCGTTTGCACGCTGATGGACCCCACCCGCGACCCGTTGGGCAAGGGCTTCCACACCATTCAGGGGATGATCGCCATCGGCTCGGGCGGGGTGTGGGGCAAGGGCTTCATGCAAGGCACCCAGACGCACCTGGAGTTCATTCCCGAGCGCACCACCGATTTCATTTTTGCCGCCTTCTCCGAAGAGTTCGGGCTGGTGGGCGTGTTGGGCTTGATGGCCTGCTTCATCTTCCTGGTGGGCCGGGGCCTGGTGATTGCCATGGACGCCCCCACGCTGTTCGCCCGTTTGTTGGCCGGGGCCATTTCGCTCATCTTTTTTGTGTACGCCTTTGTGAACATGGGCATGGTCAGCGGCATTTTGCCGGTGGTGGGTGTGCCCCTGCCGTTCATCAGCTATGGCGGCACGGCCATGGTCACCTTGGGGCTGGGCGTGGGCATGTTGATGTCCATCGCCAAAGCCAAACGCTTGGTTCAAACCTGAGCGGTTCAGCAATTGCCTTTGCTTGAATTTTTGTAGCAAAACGGGTCTGTTTGGTAAGCGCTGGATGTCTTTTGGGCTTGAAAAATCCCTGCCCGTTGGCGGGGAGGCCATGGGTTTCTACAATGGCCCCATGATTTCACGCGAACCCACCCTCGAACGCCTGGCCACCGCCCACAGCCTGCTGCTGGCGCCCTACGACCTGAACGAAACCCACCTGAAAAAAGCGCTGGGCGACATCCTGTCGCACGGGGCCGACGACGCTGACCTGTATTTCCAGTACACCCGCAGCGAGGGCTGGAGCCTGGAAGAAGGCATTGTCAAAAGCGGCAGCTTCAGCATCGACCAGGGCGTGGGCGTGCGCGCCGTCAGTGGCGAAAAAACCGCCTTTGCGTACTCTGACGACCTGAGCTGGGCCGCCATCAGCGACGCGGCGCAAACCGTGCGCACCATCGGGGCGCACGGCCAAAGCGCCAAGGTCAAGGTGCCTGCCCGCAAAGTGGGGGCCAAAAAAGTGGCCCTGTCGCGCAGCCTGTACGGCGGGCTCGACCCCATCGCCACCCTCGACAGCACCGCCAAGGTGGCCCTGCTGGAAAAGGTGGAACAACTCGCCAAAGCCCGCGACCCCCGCGTGCTGCAAGTCATGGCCGGGCTGGCTGCTGAATACGACGTGGTGCTGGTGGCCCGCGCCGATGGCACGCTGGCGGCCGACGTGCGCCCGCTGGTGCGGCTGTCGGTCACCGTCATTGCCGAACAGAAAGGCCGCCGCGAGGTGGGCTCCTCCGGCGGCGGGGGCCGGTTTGGTTTTGCCTACTTTGACGACGCCATGGTTCACCAGTATGTGAACGAAGCCGTGGACAGCGCGCTGGTCAACCTCGATTCCCGCCCCGCCCCCGCCGGCGAAATGACCGTGGTGCTGGGCCCCGGCTGGCCCGGCGTGTTGCTGCACGAAGCCGTGGGCCACGGGCTGGAAGGCGACTTCAACCGCAAGGGCTCCAGCGCGTTTA
>CAYFFJ010000085.1:0-232 GCA_964342395.1 uncultured Hydrogenophaga sp. | reverse complement strand
TGCAGGCCGCATCGGCCAGCGCGTGGCGGCCAAAGGCGTGACCGTGCTCGACGACGGCACCATTGCCGACCGCCGTGGCAGCCTGAACGTGGACGACGAGGGCTGCCCCAGCCAGAAAAACGTGCTGATCGAAGACGGCATTTTGAAAGGCTACATCCAGGACAGCCTCAACGCCCGCCTGATGGGCGTCAAGCCCACCGGCAACGGTCGCCGCGAAAGCTACGCCCACACA
>CAYFFJ010000084.1:0-10324 GCA_964342395.1 uncultured Hydrogenophaga sp. | reverse complement strand
CATGGGCGGCAGCGCAGCCAGTTCCATGGCCACCGGTGCCAACGCCGCTGCGCTGGACTTTGACTCGGTGCAGCGCGGCAACCCCGAAATCGAGCGCCGTGCGCAAGAGGTCATCAACCACTGCTGGGCACAAGGCGCGGGCAACCCCATTCTGGCCATCCACGACGTGGGAGCGGGCGGTTTGAGCAACGCCTTCCCCGAGTTGACCAACGACGCCGGGCGCGGTGCCCGCTTCGACCTGCGCGCCGTGCCGCTGGAAGAGTCGGGCATGGCCCCCAAAGAAATCTGGTGCAACGAAAGCCAGGAACGCTACGTGCTGGCCATTGCGCCCGAGTCGCTCGAACAGTTCAAAACCTTCTGCGAACGCGAGCGTTGCCCGTTTGCCGTGGTGGGCGTAGCCACCGAAGAGCGCCAGTTGCTGGTGGCCGATGCACAGGCAACGGCCGACAACCAGCCAGTCAATATGCCCATGAATGTGCTGCTGGGCAAACCCCCAAAGATGCAGCGTGATGTCAAACGCATTCAACGTGACGCCCAGCCCCTCAACCTGACCGGTGTGGACTTGCAGCAAGCCGTCATCCACGTGCTGTCGCACCCCACGGTAGCGAGCAAGCGCTTCCTTGTCACCATTGGCGACCGCACCGTAGGTGGTTTCACGCACCGCGACCAGATGGTCGGCCCCTGGCAAGTGCCCGTGGCCGATTGCGCCGTGACGCTGGCCGACCACGCCGGTTTTGCCGGTGAAGCCATGAGCATGGGCGAGCGCACGCCGCTGGCCGCCACCAACGCAGCCGCTTCCGGCCGCATGGCCGTGGCCGAGGCCATCACCAACCTGCTGGCTGCGCCGTTCGAGCTGCCCCGCGTCAAGCTGTCGGCCAACTGGATGGCCGCGTGTGGCGAACCCGGCGAAGACGCTGCGCTGTTCGACACCGTCAAGGCCGTGGGCCTGGAGTTGTGCCCCGCTTTAGGCATCTCCATTCCCGTGGGCAAAGACAGCCTGTCCATGCGCACGCAGTGGACCGAGCCAGCGGGCGAGTCAGGTGCTGGTTCTGCCAAGAAAAAGGTCACCTCACCGGTCAGTCTCATCGTCACCGCGTTTGCTTCTCTTGCCGATGTGCGTGGCACGCTCACCCCTCAGCTCAACGCGACAGAGGCCGACACCACCCTGGTGCTGATCGACCTGGGGCAGGGCAAAAACCGCATGGGCGGCAGCGTGCTGGCGCAAACCTTGAGCGGTGAGCAGGCCCAGTTTGGCGGCGACGTGCCCGACCTGGACGACCCCCAGGCCCTGGTGAACCTCGTCAACGCCGTGAACGCCTTGCGCGCGCAGGGCCGCATCCTGGCCTACCACGACCGCAGCGACGGCGGCCTGCTGGCGGCAGCCGCCGAAATGGCCTTTGCCGGTCACGTGGGTGTGGCCCTGAACATCGACATGCTCGTCACCGAAGGCGACGGCATTGCCGACAGCCGCATGGATTCGGGCGACGCCAAAAACTGGACCACCCAGGTCAGCGCCCGCCGCGAAGAACTCACGCTCAAAGCCCTGTTCAGTGAAGAGCTGGGTGTCGTGCTGCAAGTGCGCACCGCCGAGCGCAACGACGTGATGCAGGTGCTGCGCGAGCACGGGCTGAGCAAACACAGCCACTTTGTGGGCAAAACCCGCTCCGACGCGTCCACCCTGGACGAAGGCAAGGGCCGTCTGCAAGTGTGGCGCGATACCAAAAAGGTGTTTGACGCCAGCCTGTTTGATCTGCACCAGGTCTGGGACAGCGTCAGCTGGAAAATTTGCCAGCTGCGCGACAACCCCGAATGCGCCGATGCCGAACACGCCGCAGCAGGCCTGGCCAGCGACCCGGGCCTGCATGTGTTCAACCCCGCCGTGCCCACGCCTTTCCAGGCCCCCGCACTCAACCTGTCTCGTCCCCGTGTGGCCATCCTGCGCGAGCAAGGCGTCAACTCCCATGTCGAAATGGCCTGGGCCTTCACCCAGGCCGGGTTCGAGGCCTTCGACGTGCACATGACCGACCTGCAAACCGGTCGCGCCCAGCTGGCCGATTTTGCCGGTGTGGTGGCTTGCGGCGGCTTCAGTTACGGCGACACCCTGGGCGCTGGCATCGGTTGGGCCCGCAGCATCACCTTCAACCCCGTGCTGGCCGACCAGTTCAAAGCCTTCTTTGGCCGCGCCGACACCTTTGGCCTGGGTGTGTGCAACGGCTGCCAGATGTTTGCCGAGCTGGCCGACATCATCCCTGGTGCCGAACACTGGCCCCGCTTCACCACCAACCAGAGCGAGCGTTTTGAAGCCCGGCTCAGCCAGGTCGAAGTGCTGGAATCGCCCAGCCTGTTCTTTGCGGGCATGGCAGGCATGCGCCTGCCCATTGCCGTGGCGCACGGCGAGGGTTTTGCCAACTTCAGCCGTCGGGGCAATCACGCGGCCATTGCACAAAGTGGCCTGGCTGCCATGCGCTTCACCGACCACCACGGCCAAGCCACCGAAACCTACCCGCTCAACCCCAATGGCAGCCCTGGCGGTCTGACAGCCGTGACCACGGCAGATGGCCGGTTCACCGCCATGATGCCCCACCCTGAGCGCGTGTTCCGCAACCTGCAACTCAGCTGGACAGACTTGGCCGCCACCGGTGGCCTGGATGCCACCAGCCCATGGATGCAGCTGTGGCACAACGCCCGCCGCTGGGTGGGTTGAACCAGAACCAGTCCACCCCAGGGGGGGTGTCAGCCGGTGTTCACTGCAGATCGTCTGACAGTATTTTCAACACGTGTTGCGCCACCGCCGAGTGGTCGGGCTGGCCGTCAGCGGTCAACACACCCACCGTGCTGAGGGCGCCAGCCGCTTTCACCGCCACACGGTACTGCGTGGCCTTTGCCTCTTTTTTGGACGACTGGAACAGATTGGCGAAAAAGCCCGTTTCTTTGCCCTCGGCCACAGGGGCCACGTAGCGCACGAAATACAGGCCTTGCACCCGGTCTCTGTCTTCCACGGTGAAGCCGGAGCGGTCCAGTGCCAGGCCCACGCGGCGCCAGGCGCGGTCAAAGCTTTCATCCAACTCCACCGCACTTTGTCCGTTGGTGTTGACCAGGCGGGCTTTGGGGGGCGGCGCATTGGCGGCCAGTTGGGCAGTGGCCTGTTCGGCGGTCGCGCCCAGCTTGAGCATCAGGCGGCGCAGGAACTCGGCTTCCAACTCGGGATCGGCCGCACGCGGTTGCCACACGGTTTGGTCCTTTTTTGCCGAGTTGTAAACCTCTTGCATGCCCCGGTGGCTGATGTAAATCTCGGTTTCTCCCGACGCCCTGCGTTCCACACGGGTGCGGAATTTGTCGCGTTCGCCCGTGTCATACAAGCTGTCAAACACCTTGCCAATGGTGTTGCGAATGAAGTCTTGGGGCAGTTTGGAGCGGTTTTCAGCCCAATCGGTTTCCATCAACCCCAGGTTTTGTTGGTCCAGGGTCAGCGCAAAGCCGCTGTCCAGCCAAAACCCGCGCACGGGTTCCCACAGCTTGTCTGCTGGGCGTTTGACCACCAGCCAACGCTGGTTGCCCGCGCGGTCAATGCGCACATCACCCGCTTCGTTGGTGGCGGTGGCCTTGCCCGCGCTCACAGGGGCGGCCGTTTGGTAGCCACTGGCGGTGACCACCGAGTTGGGCATGGCATAGCGGGTTTCGGCACTGAGCTGCGTCAGGTCCGGGGGAATTTCCAGCGTGCTGATGCGCTTGGCGCTTTTGTAATCCACCTTGTCTTCTTGAAGAGCCGAGCAGCCACTCAGGCCAACAGCGGCACACACCAGCAAAACGGGCATGGCCCGGCCGCGTGGCGAAGGAACAGGAGAGAGTGCTTGGTTTGGGGTCATGGGGGCAATCGGTGGCCGTGTTCGGAGGGGCAGGGGGCGGGGTCAGGAGGCCAGCAAGCCAGTGGCCTTCAGTGCGGCTTCCACCACAGGGGCATTGGCGGCTTCCAGTTGGGTCATGGGCAGGCGCAGCGCTGGGCCGCACAGGCCCATGCGTGCCATGGCCCACTTCACCGGGATGGGGTTGGCTTCCACAAACAGGTGTTTGTGGATGGGCAGCAGTTGCAGCTGAATGGCCATGGCCTTGGCGGCATCGCCGGCCACAGCGGCCATACACATGTCGTGCATCAGGCGGGGTGCGATGTTGGCAGACACGCTGATGTTGCCCTGACCCCCGCACAGCATCAGCGCCACGGCGGTGGCATCGTCGCCCGAATAGATGGCGAAGCCTTTGGGCGCTTCTTTGATGAGCCACTGCGCGCGTTCGATGTTGCCCGTGGCTTCCTTGATACCGACAATGCCGGACACCTGGGCCAGGCGCATCACGGTGGCGTGGGCCATGTCGGCCACACTGCGGCCAGGCACGTTGTACAGTACCACAGGCAAGTCGCCGGTGGCCTCTGCAATGGCCTTGAAGTGTTGGTATTGGCCCTCTTGTGTGGGCTTGTTGTAGTAGGGCACCACCTGCAGCTGGCAGTCTGCGCCCACGCCGCGGGCGAACTTGGCCAGCTCAATGGCTTCGGCGGTGGAATTGGCACCACACCCCGCCATGATGGGCACGCGTTTGTTGCCATGGGTTTTGGCCTGTTCGACCGACACGCGGATGATTTCGCAGTGTTCTTGCACATTCACCGTGGGCGATTCACCCGTGGTGCCGACCACACCAATGCAATCGGTGCCTTCGGTGATGTGCCAGTCGATGAGTTTGCGCAGGGTGGGGTAGTCCACGCTGCCGTCTTCGTGCATGGGCGTGACCAATGCCACGATGCTGCCGGTGATGGGGTTCATAGGGGTGTGTGCCAACGCAAATCGGGCCATTCTAGCCAGCGCCATGGGGGGCGGGTTGTGTCAAGTTGTGTCGGGCCGGTGGGGCGCTGGCGGGCGTGGTGTCGCGCACGGCCACGATGCGCTGCACAAACCGGTCGGGGCCGGTGCAAAAACCGTCCTCAAACGCCACCACCCGCAAGCCCGTGCACACCGTCAGAAGCTCACCGGGCCGCAGCAAAAAATCGGGGCGGCTGGGTTTGCCCACGGTGGCATTGCCGTGTGCAAAGGTTTCGTGGATGTACACCCCGCCCGGGGCCAACGCGGCCAGAAGGCTGGGCCAAAGTGGGCGCCACAGGTAGTGGGTGACCACCAGTGCGTCAAAGCGTTGCCCACCCAGTGGCCAGGGCTGGTTTTCGATGTCGGCCAACAGCCATTGCGCGACGGGCGTTGCGTTGGTAGGCCACAGGGCCTGGGCGGTGGCCAGTGCTGGCGCATCGCGGTCCACCCCGGTCACATGAAAGCCCTTTTGGGCCAGCCAATGGGCGTGGCGGCCACTGCCGCAGGCCACATCCAGCACGTGGCCCTGGGGGCGAATCAGGTGCGCCCAGCGCATGACCCATTCGGATGGGGGAAGAGTAGTGTGCATTTTATATAGCTACAAACCCAATACCAATAAGCGGTGTGTGCCAAAAAAGCTTAAAAATTCAGAAACAAGCCCAGAGTTGATCGGCCAGGTGGATCAAAAAGCCAGGGCGCTGGTACAAGGCAAACACGCCCAGCGTGGCCGCCACCGCCACAGCGCCCATGACCCAGCGCAGCCAGCGGGGCAGGGGGGCGTCAGGCGGCAACTGCGGTGGGGCGGCGGTCAAGGGTCATTTCTTTCACGGGCAAATTGATGAGTGCAGCAAACACACCCAGCGCAATGGAAATTTGCCACACGATGTCATAGCTGCCCGTGCGGTCATACAACACGCCGCCCAGCCACACCCCCATGAAGCTGCCGATCTGGTGGCTGAAAAACACAAAGCCACCCAACATGGAGAAATGCTGCACGCCAAAAATCTGCGCCACCACCGCGTTGGTGGGCGGCACGGTGGACAGCCACAGCACCCCCATCACGCTGGCAAACACGTACACGCTGGCAGGGGTCAGCGGGGCCAGCAAAAACACCGTGATGGCCACCGAGCGCAGCAGGTAAATGCCCGCCAGGATTTTTTTCTTGGGCCATTTCTGCCCCAGCGCACCCGCCGCATAGGTGCCAAACACGTTGAACAGCCCGATCAGCGCCAGCGCATAACTCGCCACCTGGGGCGACAAGCCATGGTCTTTCAGGTAGCTGGGCATGTGCACCCCGATGAACACTACCTGAAAGCCACACACAAAATACCCGGCCATCAGCAGCTGAAAGCTCGGGTATTTGAAAGCCTCGCGCAGCGCCTGCCAAATGGTTTGTTCGCGCTTCACGCCGCCGGGCGCCAGCGCGGCGGGCTCTCGCAGGCCCCAGGCCAGCGGGGCCACCAGCAGCACGGCGGCGGCCAGCGCCAGCAGCGCGGTTTGCCAGCCCAGGCTGGCGATCAGCCAGCCCTCCACCGGCACCATCAGAAACTGGCCGAACGAGCCCGCCGCAGCGGCCACCCCCATGGCCCACGAGCGCCGCTCAGCCGAGATGTTGCGCCCGATCACACCGTAAATCACCGCGTAGGTGGTGCCCGCCTGCGCGGCCCCAATCAACACCCCCGTGGTCAGCAAAAACACCAGCGGCGTGGGCGACAGCGCCATGCCCGCCAAACCCAGCGCATACAGCACCGCCCCCAGCACCAGCACGCGAAACGCCCCGAAACGGTCGGCCAGCATGCCCGCAAAAATGCCAAACACCCCCCACGACAGGTTTTGCACCGCCAGCGCCAGCGAAAACGATTCGCGGCCCCAACCCTGGGTCTGGGTGATGGGCTGCAACCACAGGCCAAACCCGTGGCGCACCCCCATTGACAAAGTGACGATGGCAGCCCCGCACAGCAGCAATTGCCACAGGGGAAGCGGGGGGCGGGTGTGGATGGGTGCAGAAGTCATGGCCGTGAATGTACCGAAAGGGCTGGTCCACACGCGTCGCCCGTGTATTTTGGGGCACTGGCATTTCATACAGCTTTGCAAAGACTGCCGCATACAATGCCGCGCATGGCAACGCAAGCAACCGTCCCCGAGTACTCCGAACAGTCCATCCGCGTGTTGAAGGGCCTGGAGCCCGTGAAACAGCGCCCGGGCATGTACACCCGCACCGACAACCCTCTGCACGTCATCCAGGAGGTGCTGGACAACGCCGCCGACGAGGCGCTGGCCGGCTTTGGCAAAAAGATCAAGGTCACCCTGCACGCCGACGGCTCGGTGGCCATTGAAGACGATGGCCGGGGCATTCCTTTCGGCATGCACCCCGAAGAAAAAGCACCGGTCATCGAGCTGGTGTTCACCCGCCTGCACGCAGGTGGCAAGTTCGACAAAGGCAAGGGCGGGGCCTACAGCTTTTCGGGGGGGTTGCACGGCGTGGGCGTGAGCGTGACCAACGCACTGGCCACCCGCATGGAAGTCACCAGCCACCGCGAAGGCCAGGTGGCCCGCCTGGTGTTTGCGGCGGGCGACGTGGTGGAGCCCCTGACCGTGGTGCCCAAAGGCGAGGGCGACCGCAAACAGGGCACCACCGTGCGCGTGTGGCCCGACGCCACCTACTTCGAATCGGCCCAACTGCCCCTGGCCGAACTCACCCACCTGCTGCGCAGCAAAGCCGTGCTCATGCCCGGCGTGAGCGTGACGCTGGTGAACGACAAAACCAAAGACACCCAAACCTGGCAATACAAAGGCGGCCTGCGCGACTATTTGCAGCAAACCCTGCACGGCGAGCCCGTCATTCCGTTGTTTGAGGGCGAAGGCGCCGCCGACAGCAGCCACGACAGCTTTGCCGAAGGCGAAGGCGCGGGCTGGTGCGTGGCCTTCACCGAAGACGGTGCACCGGTGCGCGAAAGCTACGTCAACCTCATTCCCACACCCGCTGGCGGCACGCACGAAAGCGGCTTGCGCGACGGGCTGTTCCAGGCCGTCAAAGGCTTCATCGAGCTGCACGCACTCGCCCCCAAAGGCGTGAAACTGTTGCCTGAAGACGTGTTTGCCCGCGCCAGCTACGTCCTCTCAGCCAAGGTGCTCGACCCCCAGTTCCAGGGCCAGATCAAAGAGCGGCTCAACTCGCGCGATGCCGTGCGGCTCGTGTCCAGTTTCGTCAAACCCACGCTGGAGCTGTGGCTCAACCAGCACGTGGAATACGGCAAAAAGCTGGCCGAACTCGCCATCAAAGCCGCCCAAACCCGCCAGAAGGCTGGGCAAAAGGTGGAAAAACGCAAGGGCTCCGGCGTGGCCGTGTTGCCCGGCAAACTGACCGATTGCGAAAGCCGAGACATTGCGCACAACGAAGTGTTTTTGGTGGAGGGCGACTCTGCCGGTGGCAGCGCCAAAATGGGTCGCAACAAAGAAAACCAGGCCGTATTGCCCCTGCGCGGCAAGGTGCTGAACACCTGGGAAGTGGACCGCGACCGCCTGTTTGCCAACACCGAAATCCATGACATTTCGGTGGCCATCGGCGTCGACCCCCACGGCCCCCACGACCAGCCCGACATGAGCGGCCTGCGCTACGGCAAGGTGTGCATCCTGTCCGACGCCGACGTAGACGGCTCTCACATCCAGGTGCTGCTGCTCACCCTGTTCTTCCGCCACTTTCCCAAGCTGATTGAAACCGGCCACGTGTTTGTGGCCCGCCCACCGCTCTACCGCATCGACGCGCCCGCCCGTGGCAAAAAGCCCGCCACCAAGGCCTACGCACTCGACGAAGGCGAGCTCAACGCCACGCTCGACAAACTGCGCAAAGAAGGCGTGAAAGAAGGCGGCTGGACCATCAGCCGCTTCAAGGGCCTGGGCGAAATGAACGCCGAGCAACTGTGGGACACCACCCTCAACCCCGACACCCGCCGCCTGCTGCCCGTGCAACTGGGGGCGTTCGACTTTGCCGCCACCGAAGGCCACATCACCAAACTCATGGGCAAAGGCGAAGCCGCCGCCCGCCGCGAGTTGATGGAGCTGCGTGGCGATTCCGTCGAGGTGGACGTGTGACCCTGCGCCGGTGGCCGCTTTTGCCTCTGAAGCCCCGGTGGCGCGCAGCGGGGGTGTCCGGGTTGGCGGCCTTGCTGTGGGCACTCACCGCGCTGTGTTGCCCCGCCGCAGCGCAGGTCTGGGGTTACGTGGATGAGCGCGGGGTGGGGCACTTTGCCGCCGAAAAATTGGATGCGCGCTACGAACTGTTTTATTTGGGTGAGCGCCAGGCCACGTCGCGCCGCCGCATGCCCACAGACGCGGCCCTGCTGCCCAGGTTGGACCAGTCGGGCTGGGAAACCCCGGCCCTGATGGGCACAGCCCCGCCCGACACTGGCGCGGTGGTGGTGCACCCCAAGGTGCTGGCATTTTTCGACGTGTCACCCGCTTACAAAGCCGTGCGCCACCACATACGCGAGGCTTCAGCAGCCCACGGGCTGGCCCCCGAGCTGCTGCAGGCCGTGATTGCCGCCGAGTCGGGCTTTGATGCCCAGGCCGTCAGCCCCAAAGGGGCCTTGGGCCTGATGCAAATTTTGCCCGCCACCGCCCAAGAGCACGGCGTGCGCGACACGCCAGAGCGGCCTGCCGCCCAGCAACTGCTGGACCCGCGCACCAACATCCACACCGGTGCGCGCCTGCTGGCCCGCTTGCAAACCCAGTTTCCCGGGCGGCTTGACCTGGTGGTGGCCGCTTACAACGCCGGGGCGGGTGCGGTGCGCCGTGCCGGCCGCCAGGTGCCCAACATCCCCGAAACCCGCCGCTACGTGCAAACCGTGCTGGGGCTCTACGAATCGCTGCTGCCCCCGAAGGCGCTTCAAAAAACACGCACCGTGTTCTGAAAACACCCATGAACGACACCCTTGTTTTGGCCGCCGAGCCCCCCGAGTTCCTCCCCCCCTCTGTGCCCCCTTCAGCGCCGGCTCAACCCGAACTGCAACCCGGCGACGACGACAGCCTGGCCAGCTACGCCCAGCGTGCCTACCTCGAATACGCCCTCAGCGTGGTCAAGGGCCGGGCCTTGCCCGACATCTGCGACGGCCAAAAACCCGTGCAGCGCCGCATTCTGTACAGCATGGCCCGCATGGGCCTGGGCTTTGGCGGGGCCAACGGCAACAGCGGCGCCAAACCCGTGAAATGCGCCCGCGTGGTGGGCGACGTGTTGGGCCGTTTTCACCCCCACGGCGACCAGGCCGCCTACGACGCCCTGGTGCGCATGGCGCAAGACTTTGCCCAGCGCTACCCACTCATCGACGGGCAGGGCAACTTCGGCAGCCGCGACGGCGACGGCGCCGCCGCCATGCGCTACACCGAAGCCCGGCTGGCCAAAATCACCACCCTGCTGCTCGACGAAGTGGACGAAGGCACGGTCGACTTCGTGCCCAACTACGACGGCTCCACCGAAGAGA
>CAYFFJ010000083.1:0-10568 GCA_964342395.1 uncultured Hydrogenophaga sp. | reverse complement strand
TGAACTTGTAGTACTGCGCCGCCCACATCTGGTGCTGGCCCACATCGGAGGTGATGTAGGCGTCGGCATCCTTGGTCATGTTCCACAGGGTTTCAATGACCTTCTGGGGTTTGATGACGTCTGGGTTGTGGCTGTCGTACTTCATGCAATCGCGGCTGCGCCAGCCTTCGATGGTGTCCCACCAGGCCGACAACGCCTGTGGCTCGGCACGCAGCGTGGTTTCCTTGATCATGTTGATCAGTTCGGTCAACACGTCTTTCACGTCGCCCACGATGGGCACGTCCACCTTCACGCGTTTGGAAATGCTGGAGGGGTCGATGTCGATGTGGATGATCTTGCGTTCGTTTTGCGCAAAGTGTTTGGGGTTGCCAATCACGCGGTCATCGAAACGGGCGCCCACGGCCAACAGCACATCGCAGTTTTGCATGGCGTTGTTGGCCTCCACCGTGCCGTGCATGCCCAGCATGCCCAGGAACTTGCGCTCGGTGGCGGGGTATGCGCCCAGGCCCATCAGCGTGTGGGTGACGGGGTAGCCCAACATGTCCACCAGGGTGCGCAATTCGTTGGTGGCGTTGCCCAGCAACACACCACCACCGGTGTAGATGTAGGGGCGTTTGGCCGTCAGCAACAGCTGCAACGCTTTGCGGATTTGACCGCCGTGGCCTTTGCGCACGGGGTTGTACGAGCGCATTTCCACCGTTTCGGGGTAACCCTCGTAAGCGGTTTTGTGGAACGACACGTCTTTCGGAATGTCCACCACCACGGGGCCGGGGCGGCCGGTGCGGGCGATGTGGAAGGCCTTTTTCATGACCATGGCCATGTCGCGCACATCTTTCACCAGGAAGTTGTGCTTGACGATGGGGCGGGTGATGCCCACGGTGTCGCACTCCTGGAACGCATCCAGGCCAATGGCGTGCGTGGGCACCTGGCCGGACACGATCACCATGGGAATGCTGTCCATGTACGCCGTGGCGATACCGGTGACGGCATTCGTCAGCCCGGGGCCGGAGGTGACCAACGCCACACCCACGTCGCCCGTGGCACGCGCATAACCATCGGCGGCGTGCACCGCAGCCTGTTCGTGGCGCACGAGCACATGCTGGATGGTGTCTTGCTTGTAGAAAGCGTCGTAAATGTGCAGCACTGCCCCACCGGGGTAGCCCCAGATGTATTTCACGTTTTCGGCCTGCAGGGCCTTGACGAGAATTTCAGCGCCGCGAAGTTCTTGGGTTTGTGCGCCCGAAGACGCTGCTGCTGCGGAGTTCATTTCCGCTTTGGAGATTTCCATGATGAACCTTTCGAGAATTTCTCTGACGAAAAACCTTGGGTGCCTCTTCGCGCGCCCTCGTGAGGCTGCGTTGAGACTTGAGACCAAAACCATGGGCAGCCACCATTGACTGCGCGACCTTGATCCGTTTGCCGTTTGATTTGCAGCGCGCATTATCGCATTTCATAGCAACGCCCTTTTCCCAGGCCTCATACATCTGCACCCCACAGGGCCAGCGGGTGCGACAATCCGGCCCGCCTGTGGGGCACTCGCACCCCAGGCACCCCTCCGTTTTCAGCCGTCCGACATGCCAGCAGTGCCCACCACCCCCACCCCTGCCGCCCCTGACTTGCAGGCCCCGAAACTTCGCCGACGCCTGGCCTGCTGGTTGTACGAAGGCATGCTGCTGTTTGCCGTGGTGTTTGTGGCGGGGTATTTGTTTTCTTCGCTCAGCCAAACCCGCCATGCCCTGGACAACCGCCACGCCCACCAGGCGTTTGTGTTTGTGGTGCTGGGCATTTACTTCACCTGGCTGTGGTCCAAAGGCCAGACGCTGGCCATGAAAACCTGGCGCATTCGGGTGGTGGATGCCCAAGGGCACGCGCTCACCCAGGGCCGCGCGTTCATCCGCTACCTGTGGAGTTGGTTGTGGTTTGTGCCACCGCTGCTCGGGGCGTGGAGCTTTGGGCTGTCAGGGGCCGAAACAGGCGTGGTGGTGGTGGGCTGGGTGCTGGTGTGGGCGTTGTTGTCCCGGTTTCACCCCCAGCGGCAGTACCTGCACGACCTGCTGGCGGGCACACGGCTGGTGCACAGCGAAACCGACCCCGGCCGACTGAGTGCTTAAGCGCCACACAAGCTGCACGCGCCACACTGCCCCACCATGTCACCCCACACACCCAGCCCCACCCCCGTCAACCCGCAAAAGGCCCGACGGGGCCTGAGCCGGGTGGTCCATGCCTTGGGCTATTCACTGGCCGGGCTGAAAGCCGGTTGGCACGAAACCGCTTTTCGGCAGGAGACCGTGCTGGCCGTGCTGATGCTGCCGGCGGCCTTCTGGCTGGGCCAGGGCTGGCTGGAAACCGCAGCCTTGGCAGGCACGGTGTTGCTGGTGATGGTGGTGGAACTGCTGAACACCGGCATTGAATCTGCCATTGACCGCATTGGCCCTGAGTGGCATGACCTGTCCAAGCGCGCCAAAGACATGGGCAGCGCCGCCGTGCTGCTGAGCCTGCTGCTGTGTGCGGGCACCTGGGGCGGTGCGCTCTGGACCCGGTTTGCCTGACGCCTGAAAACACCATGACACCTACCCCCGCCTTCTCGCTGTGTGTGTACTGCGGCTCGCGCCCCGGTGACAACCCGTTGTTCACAGAGGCTGCCGCCCAGGTCGGCACCTGGATCGGCCAGCACGGCGGCGCGCTGGTGTATGGCGGTGGCAACAACGGTCTCATGGGCACCGTGGCCCATGCCACGTTGGCGGCCGGTGGCACCGTGGTGGGCGTGATGCCGCAAGCGCTGGTGGACCAAGAGTGCGCCAACCACGCCTGCACCGAGCTGCACGTGGTGGCCAACATGCACGAACGCAAAGCGCTGATGGCAGAACGTGCCGATGCGTTCCTGGCGTTGCCTGGCGGCATCGGCACGTTTGAAGAATTGTTTGAAGTGTGGGCCTGGCGGCAACTGGGCTACCACCAAAAACCCCTGGGCCTGCTGAACGTGGGCGGTTACTACGACAGGCTGCTGCAATTTCTGGGACACACCGTGGCCACCGGTTTTGTGGGGCCATGGCAAATGGATTTGCTGCACGTGGGCAGCGACGCTCCCACCCTGCTGCCCCAGCTGGTGCAAGCCGGCGGCTTTGGCACCGCCGAGGGCTTGCGCGAGCGGCTGTGAGCCGCTGAAAAACGCCTCTGAAAAATCAGACGGCGGTTTCGTCCTCTTCGCCGGTGCGGATGCGAACCACTCGGTCCACGGGAGTGACGAAAATTTTGCCGTCACCGATTTTGCCGGTGCGCGCCGCACGGATGATGGCATCGACACAGCGCTCCACGTCGTCCGACTTCACCACCACCTCCACCTTCACTTTGGGCAAAAAGTCGACCACGTATTCAGCGCCGCGGTACAACTCGGTATGGCCTTTCTGACGGCCAAAGCCCTTCACCTCGGTCACGGTCAGGCCGGTCACGCCCTGCTCGGCCAGTGCCTCGCGCACTTCTTCGAGTTTGAAGGGTTTGATGACGGCGGTGATTTGTTTCATGGCTGATGGGTCCTGGAGGGATCGGTTGGGTTTTTGGCGATTATGCCCAAGGGGCGCCGGCAGCGGCCTGCACGAGGAAACCCCCATTCAAACCCTTCAGCCCCGGTATTTGCTGGTGATGGGGTAGCGCCAGTCTTTGCCAAAGCTGCGGTGTGTCACGCGAATGCCCACGGGCGACTGGCGGCGCTTGTATTCGTTCAAGCGAATCAGCCGGGTGACCTTGTCCACATCGGACTGGGCATAGCCTGCGGCCACGATTTGCCCGGGCTGTTCGTCGTTTTCCATGTAGCGCTGGATGATGGCATCCAGCACCTCGTACTCGGGCAGGCTGTCCTGGTCTTTCTGGTCGGGACGCAGTTCGGCGCTGGGCGGGCGGGTGATGATGCGCTCCGGGATGGGGTTGGCCCCGGTGCCATACGGGTCGTGGGTATTGCGCCACCACGCCAGCTTGAACACACAAGTTTTGACCACGTCTTTGATGACGGCAAACCCCCCCGCCATGTCGCCGTACAGCGTGCAGTAGCCGGTGGCCATTTCGCTTTTGTTGCCGGTGGTCAGCACGATGCTGCCAAATTTGTTGGACAGCGCCATCAGCAGCGTGCCGCGTATGCGGGCCTGCAGGTTTTCTTCGGTGGTGTCTTCGGCCAAGCCCACAAAGTCGGTGGCCAGACTGGCCTTGAACGCCTCAAATTCGGGCGCGATGTTGATTTCCTGGTAGCGCACACCCAGGCGGGCCGCCATGTCGCGTGCGTCTATCCAGCTGATGTCGGCCGTGTACGGCGACGGCATCATGACCGCCCTCACCTGGTCTTTGCCCAACGCATCCACGGCGATGGCCAGCACCAGCGCCGAGTCGATACCGCCCGACAAGCCCAGCAGCGCGCCGGGAAAGCCGTTTTTGCCCACGTAGTCGCGCACGCCCAGCACCAGGGCGTGCCACAGGTCGGCTTCTGGGCTGTGTTCGGCTGCCACGGGGCCTGATATTTGTGTAGCTAACTCATCAATATCCACAAGCGCCAGAGGCATATTTTCTTTGAAACTCTCCGCACGCAGTGCCACTGAGCCATCGGCGTTCAGCGCAAAGCTGCGGCCTTCGAACACGATTTCGTCCTGCCCACCCACCAAGTGGGCGTACACCAGCGGCAAACCAGTCGCGGCCACGCGCTGGCGCATGGCGGCTTCGCGCTCGCTGCCTTTGCCGGTGTGGAAGGGCGATGCGTTGATGACCACCAGCGCCTGAGCGCCGTCCTGGCGGGCGGCCTCGGCGGGGGCATCGAACCACGCGTCTTCGCAAATCAGCAGGCCGCAGCGCAGCACCTCACCTTCGGCATTGGGCACCTCGAACACACAAGGGGTCTGACCGGGGGTGAAGTAGCGCCGCTCGTCAAACACCTGGTAATTGGGCAGCTGCTGCTTGGCGTAGGTGTGCAGTTTTTCACCATGGCGCAGCACCGTGGCAGCGTTGTACAGGCGGGGGACCGACACGCTGCGGGTGCGCACCGCGCCAGCGGCCAGCGAGCGGGCGGGGTGGCCCACCACCACGGTGAGGCCGGTCAACCCGGCGGTGCCCAAGGCCACTTGTTCCAAGGCATCATCGCAGGCGTCCAGAAAACCGGGGCGCAAAAACAGGTCTTCGGCGGCGTAGCCGCACAACGCCAACTCGGGCGTGACGAGCAAGTCAGCCCCTTGGGCATGGGCGGTGGTGGCGGCGTCCACCACACGGCGGGCGTTGCCCACCAAGTCACCCACCACAAAATTCAACTGGGCCAGACAGAGTTTGAAGGTCATGAAAACAAGTAAAGAATGGGTGCAAAACGATTATGTCACCCGGGTTTGGGCCCACCCGGCCGAGATGCCCGCAGACGCGTGGGGCCAGCTGCTGGCGGCGGAAGCCACGCAAGGGCGCGATGCCACGCCCTTTGTCACCCCTGACTACCTGGCCGCCCTGCAAGACAGCGGCAGCGCCACTCCCGCCAGCGGCTGGGAGCTGCAACTGGTCACGGTGTGGCAGGGGCCAACGCTGTGCGCTGCGGCGGCCCTGTATGTGAAAACACATTCGTATGGCGAATACGTGTTCGACTGGGCCTGGGCCGATGCCTATGCGCGCCACGGCCTGGCCTACTACCCCAAGGCCGTGGTGGCCGTGCCCTTCACACCCGTGCCTGGCCCGCGCCTGCTGGCGGTGGATGCCATGGCACGCCGCACGCTGATGGCGGCGCTGCTGCAGGTGTGTGAAACCCGTCAGCTGTCTTCGCTGCACCTGCTGTTTGCCCACCCGGCCGACGTGGCCGCCGCCCAAGCCGCCGGGCTGATGCTGCGACACACGGTGCAGTTCCACTGGACCAACCGCACACCCGAGGCCTACCACCACTTCGACGACTTTCTGGGCAGCCTCAGCCAAGAGAAACGCAAAAAAATCCGGCAAGAACGCCGCAAAGTGGCCGATGCCGGGGTGCGCTTTCGCACCGTGGAAGGCCGCGCCATCACCCACCAAGATTGGGACTTTTTTTACCGCTGCTACGAACGCACCTACCGGGAGCACGGCAACGCGCCCTACCTGAGCCGCGCCTTTTTTGCCCAGCTGGCCGATACCCAGCCCGACAACTGGGTGTTGTTTGTGGCAGAAACCGACCACCCAATGGCCTGCAGTTTGATAGCTACAAATTCAATACCATCAAGCGATAGAGGCCAAAAAGGCTTTGAATCCAGCACCCGCGTGGCGTATGGCCGCTACTGGGGGGCATTGGAACGGGTGGACTGCCTGCACTTTGAGGCCTGTTACTACCAGCCCCTGGCCTGGTGCATCGCCCACGGTTTTGACCGGTTTGAAGGCGGAGCCCAGGGCGAACACAAAATGGCCCGCGCCCTGCTGCCCGTGCAAACCACCAGCGCCCACTGGCTGGCCCACCCCGCCTTTGCCGACGCAGTGGACCGCTACTTGCAGCGCGAAGGCGAAGGCGTGGCGCAGTACCTGAGCGAACTGGAGGCACGCTCGCCATTCAGGCAAGGCGGCTGACCGCCCCAGGGGAAGGGCGGCGGGTCGACATTCGGGTCAACGGGTGCGGTTGCGGGGGTAGCGCATGTATTCGACCAACGCCTGCACCTTGGGCGGCGGCGGCGGGGTGAGCCAGCTCACCACCACCATCACGGCAAAACCCAGCGGCACCCCAAACACCCCGGCCGAAATGGGCTGAATGCCCCACCACAGGCGCACCGGGCCTTGCACCCCAAACAACTCGCGCAGCCAAGGCTGGGTGGTCACGAAGTAATAGAACGTGATGCCCAGCCCGGCCAGCATGCCCGCCGAAGCGGCTGCGCCGGTGGCGCGCTTCCAGAAAATGCCCAAGGTCAGCGCAGGGAAAAATGCCGCCGCTGCAAATGAAAACGCGGCCGACACCAGAAACAAAATGTCTGCGGGTTTTTGTGCCGCCACATAAGCGGCCGCCAACGCCACCACCAGCAGCAGCATTTTTGAAATGCTGACCCGCCGTGCGGTGCTGGCGTTGGGGTCGATCATTTTGTAATACAGGTCGTGGCTGAGTGCGTTGGCAATGGTCAGCAACAAGCCATCGGCGGTGGACAAAGCGGCGGCCAACCCCCCTGCCGCCACCAGGCCTGAAATGACGTAGGGCAAACCGGCAATTTCGGCGGTGGCCAGCACGATGATGTCGCCGCCAATGCTCATTTCATTCAGCTGCAGCACGCCGTCTCGGTTCACATCGGTCAGCGTGAGCAGGCTGGGGTCCACCTTGTGCCAGGCGGCCACCCACGACGGCAAGGCGTCGAAAGATGTGCCCACCAACACATGAAACACCTCGAATTTCACCAACACCGCCAACGCAGGGGCCGTGAAATACAACAGCACGATGAACACCAGCGACCAGGTCACCGACTCGCGCGCCTGCTTCACGCTGGGGGTGGTGTAGTAACGGGTCAAGATATGCGGCAAGGCGGCGGTGCCGACCATCAGGCAAAACACCAGCGCCAAGAAGTTGCGGCGCGACAGGTCGTATTCGGCCTGCTCCTGGGGGGTACCGTCCGGGTCGCCACTGAACTGCTGGGCCTGAGGCGGCATGCCGTTGAGGGGTTTGGACTTGGCCTGCGCCTCGGTCAGTTCAGACTCCCAGCGGCGCACCGCCACTTCGGGGTCGCGGGGCAACAGGGCCAGGGCCTTTTCGGCTGCAATCTGCTCGGTCTGCGGTGCGCCATTGGCTTTGGTGATACCCACCAGGGCAATGGCCGCCGACCGGTCGTCGGCCATTGCCCGAATGGGGTCCACCAGCTTGGCGCTGAGTGCGTCGGTGCGCTCGGCATACCACTGGCGCACGGCCTGCTCTTTCGGGTCGTTGGTCAGCTCACGCTCTTTGGCCGTGACTTTTTCCAGCTGGAAGCCGTACACCACTTGCGGCAGTGGCACGCCCGTCTGCTTCACGCTCAGCCACACCACCGGCAGCATATAGGCCACGATGATGACCACGTATTGGGCCACCTGGGTCCACGTCACGGCACGCATGCCCCCCAGAAAAGAGCACACCAGAATGCCGCCCAGCCCCAGAAAAATGCCCAGCTCGAACGCCACCCCGGTCAGGCGGGACGCGATCAGCCCCACGCCATAAATCTGGGCCACCACATAAATGAACGAACACAAAATGGTGGCGCCAATGCCCAGAAAACGGGGCCAGTTGCCCCCATAGCGTTCACCCAAAAAATCGGGGATGGTGAATTGCCCAAATTTGCGCAGGTACGGGGCCAGAAACAAAGCCACCAGGCAATACCCCCCCGTCCAGCCCAGAATGAACGCCAACCCGCTGTAGCCGGTCAGGTACAAGGTGCCCGCCAGCCCCAGAAACGAAGCAGCCGACATCCAGTCAGCACCGGTGGCCATGCCGTTGTAAATGGCGGGCACCCGCCGCCCCGCCACGTAGTACTCGGCCGCGTCGGTGGTGCGGCTCATGATGCCAATGCTGGCGTACACCGCCACAGTGGCCAGCATGAACACAAACCCGATCCAATCGCGTGACAGGCCCAGCTGCTCGGCCACAGCCAGTGTCACCACAAAGGCCAGAAATGCGAGCGTGTACCAAGCGTACACGCGGTTCAACTGGTGTTTGAACCGCGCGTTGGCAGCCTCCTTTTCACGGGCTTCATTGCCAAACATGGATCAGTCTTCGCCCATGCCGTGGGCCTCGTCGAGTTTGGCCATGGCGTGTGCGTAAATCGCCACGATCAGCACATAGACCACCAGTGCCCCTTGTGCCCCCACCCAGAAGCTGAAAGGCCAGCCTAAAAACGTGAAGTTCAACTCGCGCGCAAAAAAGGCCACCCCAAACGTGACGCCAAACCACGCAGCCAACAACACGCCGGTCAACCGCAGGCTTTTGCGCCAATAGGCACGCTGGTTGGGGTTGGTCTCGCTCATGTGCAAGCCCCGCTGGGAACTGGGCGTGCCGCTTGCAACACGGGCTCCAGGGCCAAGGCGCGCTGGGGATCAAAGGTTTTGAGCCGGTCCAGGTACGCCTCTGCCTTGGTCCACTGCCCCTGGTCAACCAGCAGGCACACCAGGCGGGCGAAGCCGTCGGGGCAAAAGGGTTGCAATTCGCTCTGCCGCATCCAGGCTTGCTCGGCCTCGTCCCACCGGCCCTGCTGCCACAGCACATCCCCCAACCCGTACCAAGCCAAGTCCAAGCGTGGCGACAGCTGCACAGCTCGCCGAAACGCTGTTTCAGCCGACACCCACGCCTGGGTGCGCTGCAGCGCATACCCCCAGTTGAAATGGTGAATGGCGTGGTCGGGCAGGGCCTCCACCAACAACCCCAATTGTTGGCAAGCCTCGGCCCAACGCCCCAGCTCTCCCAGCACATGCGCACGCGTGGCCCACGCGTGGAACACCCCCTGGGAGGGTGGGTTGGGCGCACCGGCCAGCCAACCGTCGAGCGCGGCCAACGCTTTCAATGGGTGCCCGGACCACAGATGGACACGCCAGCGCCAAGCAGACAGGCGCCAACGCCATTGTTGAGGCACGGCGATCAAAGACAAGGGATCACCCCGATCTGGAGGCACCAGAAAATTTTGCTCAAGGTGAGGGCCAGCCACACCACAGCCAGTACGGCAAACGCCACCCCGGGGTGCTGGCGTTCAGGCACAAAGCGCGGTGTGAGGGGGCGCACCAAAGCCACAAAAGGCTGTGTGGCGGCACGAAACAAACCGTACACCCAGTTGCCATCACGGCCAGCCCCAGCCAGCACAGCAAGCACACCCCGCCCTGCCAGGCACAACAGGGCAATTTCACACACCAGCTTGGCGGCCACGATCAAAACCAACATGCGCACAGGGAAAGCATTGCGGCCATTCTGGAGCGAGGTCTTACTTCGCTCTTACAAAAACCGCTCAATCGGGTCGACAAGCCCTGGTCACCGGGCAAACCCCAAGGGGGTATACCCGCCATCCGGCGGCTGGCACACGCAAAAAAGCCGCACCGGTCACGGCGCGGCTTCAGGTCTTGGAAAACGGCCCCAAGCTCAGTCGGCCACGGCCTCTTCCGGTTTGGCTTTGTCTGACTTTTTGAGCAGGGGCGAAATGTCCAGTTTCACTTCCTGGGTTTCCACGCCTTTGTCGTCGGCCTTGGTTTCCATGTCCACCGTCAAACGCCCCCCATCGACCAAGCGGCCAAACAGCAGCTCGTCGGCCAAGGCGCGGCGGATGGTGTCCTGAATCAACCGCTGCATGGGGCGGGCGCCCATGAGGGGGTCGAACCCCTTCTTGGCCAGGTGCTTGCGCAACACGTCGGTGAAGGTGACCTCCACCTTTTTCTCGCCCAACTGGGTTTCGAGCTGCAGCAGGAATTTGTCCACCACACGCAGAATGACCTGCTCGTCCAGCGCCTTGAAGCCCACGATGGCATCCAGCCGGTTGCGGAACTCCGGCGTGAACAGGCGCTTGATGTCGGCCATTTCATCGCCCGCCTCACGCGGATTGGTGAAGCCGATGGTGGCCTTGTTCATGGTCTCGGCGCCCGCGTTGGTCGTCATGATCAAAATGACGTTGCGG
>CAYFFJ010000082.1:0-10740 GCA_964342395.1 uncultured Hydrogenophaga sp. | reverse complement strand
GCTTCTGGCCTGAGGATCATGAGGCGCGGTTGCTGCTGGCGCGCCAGTTGCGCATGGCCGGTCACAACGTGTTGATGCCCATGGGCTGGGATGCCTTTGGCCTGCCCGCCGAAAACGCCGCGCTGAAAAACGGTGTGCCACCGGCCAAGTGGACCTACGAAAACATCGCCTACATGAAGAAGCAGATGCAGGCGATGGGGCTGGCCATCGACTGGAGCCGCGAAGTGGCCACCTGCGACCCCACTTACTACAAGTGGAACCAGTGGCTGTTTTTGAAGATGCTGGAGCGTGGCATTGCTTACCGCAAGACCCAGATCGTCAACTGGGACCCGGTGGACCAGACCGTGCTGGCCAACGAGCAGGTCATTGACGGCAAAGGCTGGCGCACCGGTGCGCCGGTGGAAAAACGCGAGATTCCGGGCTACTACCTGAACATCACCGCCTACGCCCAAGAGCTGCTGGACCATGTGCAGATAGGCAACGAAAAGGCCACGCTGAACGGCTGGCCCGACAAGGTGCGGCTGATGCAGGAGAACTGGATCGGCAAGAGCGAAGGCGTGCGTTTTGCGTTCACGCACACCATTGCGGGTGCGGACGGTGCGCTGATTGGCGACGGCAAGATGTACGTGTTCACCACCCGTGCCGACACCGTCATGGGGGTGACGTTTGCTGCCGTGGCGCCTGAGCATCCGCTGGCACTGCACGCCGCCGCCAGCAACCCCGCGTTGGCTGCGTTCATGGAGGAATGCAAGACTGGCGGCACCACCGAGGCCGAGCTGGCCACGCAAGAGAAAAAGGGCATGGCCACGGGCCTGTTCGTCACGCACCCGCTGACCGGTGCGCAGGTGGAAGTGTGGGTGGGCAACTATGTGCTCATGAGCTACGGCGATGGCGCGGTGATGGGGGTGCCTGCGCATGATGAGCGCGACTTTGCGTTTGCTTTGAAGTATGGGATTGAGATTCGTCAGGTGGTGGGTGCTGCTTCGGCTGCTCCGTCGCCAGCGGGTGACAAAGTGTTCGATGCGGCCCAGTGGCGCGACTGGTATGCCGACAAGTCTGGGGCGCTGGTGTGTGTCAACTCTGGCGAGCTGGATGGATTGCCTTTCAAGGCCGCTGTGTCCAAAGTGGCCGAGCTGCTGGCCGCCAAAGGTCTGGGCGAGAAAAAAACCACCTGGCGTCTGCGCGATTGGGGCGTTTCGCGCCAGCGCTACTGGGGCACGCCCATCCCCATCATCCATTGCGACGAACACGGTGCCGTGCCCGTGCCGGAAAAAGACCTGCCGGTGGTGTTGCCGCAAGACTGCATCCCCGACGGCTCGGGCAACCCGCTGCACAAGCACGAAGGTTTCCAGGCCGGGGTGACTTGCCCCGTGTGCGGCAAACCCGCCCGCCGCGAGACCGACACCATGGACACCTTCGTGGACTCGTCCTGGTACTTCATGCGCTATTGCGACCCCACCAACAGCGAGCAAATGGTGGCTGACGGGGCGGATTATTGGATGCCGATGGACCAGTACATCGGTGGCATCGAGCACGCCATCCTGCACCTGCTGTACGCGCGCTTCTGGACCAAGGTCATGCGCGACTTGGGGCTGGTGAAAGTGGACGAACCCTTCACCAAGCTGTTGACGCAGGGCATGGTGCTGAACCACATTTACAGCCGCCGCACCGCCAAGGGCGGCAAAGAGTACTTCTGGCCGTCGGATGTGGAGCATGTGCTCGACGACGCGGGCAAGGTCGTGGGGGCCAAGCTCACCAAGGCCGTGGCCAGTGCCGATGGCGAACTGCCGGTGGGCACGGCCATCGACTACGAGGGCGTGGGCACCATGTCCAAGTCCAAAAACAACGGCGTGGACCCGCAGGACCTGATCGAGCGCTACGGCGCCGACACCGCCCGCCTGTACACCATGTTCACCGCCCCGCCCGAGGCCACGCTGGAGTGGAACGACTCTGCCGTGGAGGGCAGCTACCGCTTCCTGCGCCGGGTGTGGAACTTCGGCTACAAGTTGTCCAATATCGATTTCGCAGCTGTAAACCCAATACCATCAAGCGGTGGAGGCCTGAAAAGCATTGAATTTGGCAAGGAAGCCAAAGCGCTGCGCCTGGACATCCACACCGTGCTCAAGCAGGTGGACTACGACTACCAGCGCATGCAATACAACACCGTGGTGTCGGGCTGCATGAAGATGCTGAACGCGCTGGACGACTTCAAAGCCCTGGACAGCGCCGGTGCCGCCGTGGCCCTGGCCGAAGGTTTTGGCATCCTGCTGCGCTGCCTGTACCCTGCAACGCCCCACATCGCCCACGCCCTGTGGAGCGAGCTGGGCTACGCGGGCCAACTGGGCGACCTGCTCGACGCCGCCTGGCCCCAGGTGGACGAAGCGGCGCTGCAACAAGACGAAATCGAGCTGATGCTGCAAATCAACGGCAAGCTGCGCGGCTCGGTGCGGGTCAGTGCCACGGCCGACAAAGCCGCCATCGAGGCCGCCGCCTTGGCCAGCGAAGCCTTTGTCAAACAAGCCAACGGCGCACCGGCCAAAAAGGTCATCGTGGTGCCCGGCCGTTTGGTCAACGTGGTGGTCTGAGCGCGCCATGGCCCACGCCCGCACCCTGTCGGTTCCAGCGTCCCGCCGCCATTGGTTGATGGCCGCGGCTGCCGTGGCTTTGTTCGGGGGCTGTGGTTTCAAGCTGCGCAAAGCCCCCACGTTTGCCTTTCAGACGCTGGTGGCCCCGCTGCCCGATGGCTCGCCCCTGCGGCGCGAGTTGCGCCAGGCCCTGGTGGGCGCGGGTATTCAGGTGCTGGATGCGTTGCCCCCTACCGGGGCGGACGCCGTGCTGGAGGTGCTGGCCGACCAGCGCGAAAAATCCGTGGTGGGCTCCACGGCTGCGGGCCAGGTGCGCGAGTTCCAGTTGCGCACCCGGTTCCGCTTCAAGCTGGGCACGCCCAAGGGCAAGGAGCTGATCGACAGCACCGAAATCCTGTTGCAGCGCGACATCAGCTACGTCGAGACCCTGGCCCTGTCCAAAGCCGACGAAGAGGCCCAGCTGTACCGCGACATGCAAGCCGACATCGTGCAGCAGGTGCTGCGCCGTCTGGCGGCCGTGCGTTCGCTCTGACGCCGCCCGGGCTTTTTCCCATGCAACTGGCCGCCGCCCAGCTCGCCGCGCACCTGCAAAAGGGGCTCAAACCCCTGTACACCTTGCACGGGGACGAGCCCTTGCTCATCCAGGAAGCGGCCGACGCCATCCGCGCCGCCGCCCGCGCCCAGGGCTACACCGAACGCACCGTGTTCACCGTGGCCGGTGCCCATTTCGACTGGAGCGCCGTGCTCGCCAGCGGTGGCGAAATGAGCCTGTTTGGCGACCGCCAGCTGGTGGAGGTGCGCATCCCGTCCGGCAAGCCTGGCAAGGAAGGCAGCGCCGCCTTGCAGCAACTGGCCGAACTGGCCTCGCGCAACGACAGCGTGCTGACCCTGGTGCTGTTGCCCCGCCTGGACGGTGCCACCCTCAAAGGCGCGTGGTTTGGCGCCCTGGACGGTTTTGGCACCACCCTGCGCGTGGACCCGGTGGAGCGCCACGCCCTGCCGCAGTGGATTGCCCAGCGCCTGGGCCAGCAACAACAGCGCGTGTGTTCGGGCGAAGAAGGCCAGCGCACCCTGCAGTTTTTTGCCGACCGCGTGGAGGGCAACCTGCTGGCCGCGCACCAGGAGGTGCAAAAGCTGGCCCTGCTGCACCCGGCGGGTGAACTGAGTTTCGAACAGGTAGAGGCTGCCGTGCTCAACGTGGCCCGCTACGACGCCTTCAAACTGGCCGAAACCGTGCTGGCCGGGCACACCGCCCGCGTGCAGCGCATGCTCGACGGCCTGCAGGCCGAGGGCGAGGCCCCCGTGCTGGTGCACTGGGCGCTGAGCGAAGACATCCGCACCCTGGCCCGCGTGCGCCAGGCGCTGGACGCGGGCCGCCCCATGCCCATGGCCTTGCGCGAAAACCGCGTGTGGGGCGCCAAAGAGAAACTCATGGAACGCGTGTTGCCCCGCCTCAGCGCCGCCACCCTGGCCCAGTGGCTGCAAGACGCCCATGTGGTGGACGGCATCGCCAAAGGCCTGAAAGTGCCCACCTGGCCCGCCGACCCGTGGGACGCCCTGCACCGCCTGGCCACGCAGGTGGGCCAGGCGTGTGCGGCGCGGGGGTGAAGGGCCGGCCTGCTCAATGGCCTTCAGCTTTTGCCGCAAAGGCCTGCCAGCCTTGCACGTCACATCCCTGGCGCTCGTAAGCGCCTTCCCCCCCAAACACGATGCGAGGCGTGCACACCGGCCCGGTGGCCAAAGCGGTCCACTTGGCAATGGCTTTGGGCCAGTCGCTGGCAAAGGTGCTGCCTGATTTGATTTCCAGGCCTTGCAAGCCTGCTGGGGTTTCAAACACCACATCCACTTCGTGGCCGGTGTTGTCGCGCCAGAAATACAGATCGGCCCGCTGCCCGGCGTTGAATCGCTGTTTCACCAGTTCTGACACCACCCAGGTTTCAAACAGCGCACCACGTGCCGCGTGGGTGCTCAGTGTGAGGGTGTCGCGTATGCCCAGCAGCCAGGCCATCAGGCCCACGTCCAGAAAATACAGTTTGGGTGTTTTGGTCAGTCGCTTGCCAAAGTTGCTGTGGTAGGGCGGCAGTTGCATCACCAAATAGCTGGTTTCCAGCACCGACAGCCATTGCCGGGCCGTGACGGCAGACACCCCGCAGTCCGCTCCCAGCGCGGCCAGGTTCAGCAACTGGCCCGAGCGGGCGGCGCACATGCGCACAAAGCGCTGAAACTGCGTCAAGTCGCGCACGGCCAGCAGTTGGCGCACATCGCGCTCCAAGTATGTGCTGACGTAGTTGGGGAACCAGTCTCCCGGCAACACGTCCCGGTCGTAAAGCGTGGGATAGCCGCCTTTGAGCAATGCGTCGTCCAGCGTGCGGGAAAGGTGAGTGGCGCCCAGCCAGCGATTGGGTGATGCCCGCCATCAGGTCAAACTGGGCCGAGCCTGTCAGCACAAAGTCACCCATGCGCTGGCGTTCGTCCACCAGCGTTTGCAACCAAGACAACAAGGCGGGGCAGCGTTGCACCTCGTCCAGCACGGCACCATCGGGGAAGCGGGCCAGAAAGCGCTTCGGGTCTGCCTGTGCGAACTCCCGCTCGTCCGGGTTTTCCAGCGAGACATACGGCTTTTGCCTGAACAGGGCTTTGGCCAATGTGGTTTTGCCCGATTGCCTTGGCCCGGTGATCGCCAGTACCGGAAACCCGTGGGCCTGCCGTTGCAGGGTGGGTGTGGCGTGGCGGGGGATCATTTTTTTGCCAATCGAAAGTTTTGGTTTTGATTGGCAAGTTTGGTGTGCTGACGGGAAAGGGGCTAGTGGTTGCTGACCCACCCGTTTGACACCGCTGCCGCGCCGGTGCGCACCAGGTCGGCCAGCAAATCGTCTATCCATTCGTTGAACGCAGGCGGGGCTCCTGCGCTCACCCGGTGCAGATCGGCCAGTGCGGGCGTGCCTGCCGCCCAGGCTTGCAGGTGGGGGTGGGGGGTGGTGCCCATTTCCAGCAGCTTGTACTTCACCAGCACTTTGGCGGCGTGGCGCAGGTGGCGCTGCGGGTTTTGCACGAAGCCGCCCAGGCGCGTGCGGGCACGGGCCAGTGCGGCGGGCACGTCGGCAAACACCCCGCCGTGGCCGGGAATGACCACGGCGGGGGCGAGCTGTGCGATCACGTCCAGCGTGGCGGCCACTTCGTCAAAACCGCTGAGGCCGTCCAGCTCGGGAAACACCACGCCAAAGCCGTTTTCCCACAGCGCATCGCCGCTGATGAGCACGCCTGTGTCGGGCTGGAACAACAGCACCGCGTGGGGGTCGTGCCCCGGGGCGGCGTGCACCTGCCAGGCCCGCCCGGCCAGGTGTTCGGTGGTGCCGGGTTGCAGCAGCCGGTCAAACCCGAAGCGCTCGATGCGCTGGCCAAAGCGGGCGTGGCCCAGCGCGGCCTCGTCCCATTCGGCCACGGCCTGCGAGCCGCCGGGCGGCAGGGCGGTGACCAGGCCGGGGTAACGGGTTTGCAACGCGCCGTTGCCACCGCAGTGGTCACTGTGCAAGTGGGTGTTGAGCACGTGGTCCAGCGGGCGCTCGCCCAAGGCGTGGGCCACCAGCGCCAGGGTTTGTTCGGCGTGGGTGCAGTAGCCGGTGTCCACCAGCACGGCGGCGTGGCCATCGTCCAGCAGCACGTTGTTGCTGGACAACCAGCCGCGTTCAAACACGGTGAGGTCGGGTGGCAGAAGGGGCAGGGAGGGGGCGCTCATGCCGCCAGTGTGCCCGGGCTGGCGCGGGTGCGCAGTCGCTTATGCTGGCGCACATGCTCAAGCGCATCCACCACGCCGCCATCATTTGCGCGGATTACGCCACCTCCAAACGGTTCTACACCGAGTGCCTGGGCCTGCGGGTGGTGGCCGAGCATTACCGCGAAGCGCGCCAGTCCTGGAAGCTGGATTTGGCTTTGCCCGATGGGGGGCAGGTCGAGCTGTTTTCGTTCCCCGGCGCACCCCAGCGCCCGTCGTACCCCGAGGCCCAGGGGCTGCGCCACCTGGCGTTTGAAGTGGACGATGTGGCCGCTTGCCAACAACGGCTCGAAGCCATGGGGGTGGCCGTGGAGCCGGTGCGGGTGGATGAACACACCGGCCGCCGCTTTGTGTTTTTTGCCGACCCCGATGGTTTGCCGCTGGAACTGTACGAGGCTGCACCGTGACCGCTGCGCCCTGCGACAATTCCCGCCATGAACGCCGCCACCGAACTCCCCATCTTTGAACTGATGCAAACCCTGGGTTTGCAGGCAAAACAGGCTTCAGCGCTTGCTGCTAAAGCATCGGCAGCTACCAAAAACAAAGCCTTGTTGGCCCTGGCCCGCCTGTTGCGTGAACAGGTGGAGCCGCTGCAAGCCGACAACGCCCAAGACCTGAGCCGCGCCCGCGCCAACGGCCTGAGCGAACCGATGGTGGACCGGCTCAGGCTCACCCCCAAGGTGCTGGACACCTGTGCCCAGGGCTGCGAGCAACTGGCGGCCATGCCCGACATCATTGGTGAAATCACCGGCATGAAGCAGGTGCCCAGCGGCATCCGCGTGGGGCAGATGCGCGTGCCCATTGGCGTGTTTGGCATGGTGTTCGAGAGCCGCCCCAACGTCACCATCGAGGCGGCCAGCCTGGCGATCAAGAGCGGCAACGCCTGCATCCTGCGCGGCGGGTCCGAGGCCATCGAGTCCAACAAAGCCCTGGCCCGCCTGGTGCGCCTGGCCTTGGCCGAGGCGGGTTTGCCTGAAGACACGGTGCAACTGGTGCCCACCACCGACCGTGCCGCCGTGGGCCACCTCATCACCATGCCGCAGTTTGTGGACGTGATCATTCCGCGCGGTGGCAAGGGCCTGATCGAGCGCATCAGCGCCGAGGCCAAGGTGCCCGTCATCAAACATTTGGATGGCAACTGCCACACCTACGTGGACGAGCCCTGCGACGTGGAGCTGGCCGTGAAGGTCACCGACAACGCCAAAACGCAAAAGTACAGCCCCTGCAACGCCACCGAAAGCCTGCTGGTGGCGCGCGGCGTGGCGGCCGACTTTTTGCCGCGCATCGGCGCGGTGTTTGCCACCAAGGGCGTGGAAATGCGCGGCTGCCCCGAGTCGCTGCGCCTGCTGGCCACCGTGGCCCCGGCGGCGTTGCTCAAAGCCGCCACCGAAGCCGACTGGAGCGAGGAATACTTGGGCCCCGTCATCAGCGTGAAGGTGGTGGATGGGGTGGACGAGGCCATTGCCCACATCAACCGCTATTCCAGCCACCACACCGAAGCCATCTTGACCCACGACCACCGCCATGCGCAGCAGTTCTTGCGCGAGGTGGATTCGGCCAGCGTCATGGTCAACGCCAGCACCCGGTTTGCCGACGGTTTCGAGTACGGGCTGGGTGCCGAAATTGGCATCAGCACCGACAAGTTCCACGCCCGCGGCCCCGTGGGGGTGGAGGGGCTGACCTCGCTCAAATACGTGGTGCTGGGCGAGGGCGAAGTGCGGCAGTAAGCCTTTGCTTCCCGGTGTGCAGGGCTTGAAACGGCCCTGCACACCCCAAACTCCACGGGCCGCCCACTTGTTGCCCCTTCAGAACGGACGTTCACCATGGTTCCCCACCTCGTCACCGCGCTCACCAGCCCCATCAACGAGCTGGAGCAGCGCATCCTGGAGTCCATGCCCGTCATTGAGCGCTGGTTCCGCCTGGAATGGATGGAACACACACCGCTGTTTTACAGCTCGGTGGACGTGCGCAACGCCGGCTTCAAGCTGGCCCCGGTGGATACCGACCTGCACCCCGGCGCCTGGCACAACCTCACCCCGCAAATGCTGCCCCTGGCGGTGCAGGCGGCCATGGCCGCCATCGAGAAGATTTGCCCCGAGGCCAAAAACCTGCTGCTCATCCCCGAAAACCACGTGCGCAACAGCTTCTACGCCAGCAACCTGGCGCAGTTGCAGCGGGTGTTCAACATGGCGGGCCTCAATGTGCGGGTGGGCTGCATCAGCCCCGACGTGGTGGACACCTTCACCGTGCCCCTGCCCGATGGCGAGGTGTTGACCGTCGAACCCGTCATCCGGGGCAAAAGACGCCTGGGCCTGAAAGACTTTGACCCTTGCACCATCTTGCTCAACAACGCCTTGGCCAGCGGTGTGCCTGGCGTGCTGGAGGAGTTGCACGAGCAATACCTGCTGCCCCCGCTGCATGCCTCTGCTGGCGTGCGCCGCAAAAGCCACCATCTGAAGGCCTACGAAGAGGTGGCCAAGCGCTTTGCCAAGTTGTTGGGCATGGACCCCTGGCTCATCACCCCCGCCCACGCCGTGTGCACCGGCGTCAACCTGGCGCAAGGCCAAGGCATGGATGCGGTGCAGGCCCAGGTGGACGCCGTGCTGGCCAAAACCCGGCGCAAATACAAGGAATACGGCATTCAGGAAAAGGCGTTTGTGGTGCTGAAGTCCGACGGCCACTCAGGCGGTGTGCTGCCCCTGTCCCTGCGTGACGCCAAAGACCTGGAGGTGCTGGCCGCCAAAACCAGCCTGCCTGCGGGCGATGTGCTGGTGCAAGAGGGCGTGCTCACGCACGAGCGCATCAACGACGCGGTGGCCGAACCCGTGGTCTACCTGATGGACCGCTACGTGGTGGGCGGTTTCTACCGCGTGCACGCCGAGCGTGGGGTGGAAGAGCACCTGAACGCGCCGGGCGCCCAGTTTGTGCCACTGGCGTTTGCCCCGAGCGCCCACCTGCCCCAGCCCGGCATGAAGCCCGGGGCCAGCGCGCCCAACCGGTTTTACATGTACGGCGTGATGGGCCGCCTGGCCATGCTGGCGGCCAGCTACGAACTTGAAGCGACCGATCCTGAAGCTGAGATTTATGATTAAAAGTGGCTTATATCGCTTTATAGATAAGGTTTCTTTGCTCTGAATTTTTGCAAAAATTACCCCGGTAGATTTTGGGTAATTGTTGCTGCACTGCAACACACGGCGATGCGGGCACGGCGCACAATCGCGGCTCCGCGACTTTGAAATCCCGTGCGTTTTTGCAACGACGGGTCCGCCCCTTGTCAGCTTCCAAATCTTCCCTGGCCACGCTCACCCTGGGCGCCATCGGTGTGGTGTATGGCGATATCGGCACCAGTGTGCTGTATGCCATCAAAGAAATCTTCGGCTCTGGCCATGTGCCTTTCACGCCCGACAACGTGCACGGCGTGTTGTCCATCGTGTTCTGGACGCTCACCACCATCGTGTCGCTGAAATACGTGACCCTGGTGCTGCGGGCCGACAACCACGGCGAGGGCGGCCTGGTGGCCATGCTGGCGCTGGCCTCGCAGTCGGTGAAAGACAAACCCCAGCTGCGCAGCGTGTTGTTGCTGGTGGGTATTTTTGGCACTTGCCTGTTTTATGGCGATGGTGTCATCACCCCGGCCATTTCGGTGCTGTCGGCGGTGGAGGGGCTGGAAATCATTTCGCCCACCTTCAAAAAGGGCGTCATCCCCATCACCCTGGTGATTTTGTTTTTGCTGTTTTGGGTGCAAAAACGCGGCACCAGCGGCATTGGCAAATTCTTCGGGCCCATCACGCTGGTGTGGTTCTTCAGCATTGCCGCGCTGGGTGCGTGGCACATCGCGCACAACCCCGCCATTTTGTGGGCCATCAGTCCGCACCACGCGCTGGCGTTCATGTGGGCGCAACCGGGCACCACCTTCATCATTCTGGGGGCGGTGGTGCTGTGTGTGACCGGGGGCGAGGCGCTGTATGCCGACATGGGCCACTTCGGCAAGCGGCCCATCCGCCTGGCCTGGTTTGCCATCGTCATGCCTTGCCTGACGCTGAACTATTTTGGCCAGGGTGCGCTGCTGCTGCAAAACCCGGAAGCGGTCAAAAACCCGTTTTTCCTGATGGCCCCTGACTGGCTGCTGCTGCCCCTGGTGGGGCTGGCCACCATGGCCACCGTGATCGCGTCGCAGGCGCTGATCTCAGGGGCGTTCAGCGTCACCAAACAGGTGGTGCAGCTGGGCTATTTGCCGCGCTTGCAGCTGCAGCACACCAGCGTGAGGGAAACCGGCCAGATCTACATTCCCTTCGTCAACTGGGGCCTGTTTGTGGCCATTGTGCTGGCGGTGGTCATGTTCAAGTCGAGCAGCAACCTGGCGGCGGCCTATGGCATTGCGGT
>CAYFFJ010000081.1:0-10946 GCA_964342395.1 uncultured Hydrogenophaga sp. | reverse complement strand
CTGCAAACCCCGTAAGGTCAGCAGATGCAAACATCACCCGAGGCTTCTGAGGCATCTTTCAATAGACCCCAGCCCACCAATACTTAAAATCCCAACCCTTATCCGGTTGGGATTTTTTTTGCCCGTTCCCCCAGTGTTGGCGCGGTTTCGGGCATCTGCCTCTTGGCCGTCCAAGTGCCGAAGTCCGCTGTTTTCGCGGGTTTGAGGGCTTTGGGTTGCGGTTTTCGTCTGCTTTGGCGGAGGCGACCGAGAACGGAGACTGACCAGCCTGGACGCCTCAGGTGGCCTGCAGCGCGGCGATCAGCGGACACTGCACCTGTCCGCTCGCGGCGCAGCAGCGCTTCACGAGCCCCTGCAGCGCGACCTCGATCCGATGCAGGTCAGCAAGTCTGGTACGCACATCGGCCAGCTTGCGCTCGGCCTGCTCGCGGGCCTCGGTGCAATGCGATCCATCCTCTAGCTTCAGCAAGTCGCCGATCTCGTCCAAGCTGAACCCCAGTCGCTGGGCTGACTTGATGAAGCGCACGCGTGCCAAATCCGGCTCCCCGTAGCGACGGATACCGCCAAGTGGCCGGTCAGGCTCCTGCATCAGTCCCTTGCGCTGATAGAAGCGGATCGTCTCGACATTCACCCCGGCGGCCTCGGCCAGGATTCCGATGGTCAGTGCTTCGGGTAGTTCATTCATGGCGCTTGACTCCGTACTTAAGTACGGAAGTAAGCTTGACGCATGAAACCAGATTCCCCAACAAATTCTCAGGGCGGCGAACGCGGCGCGCTGTTGACCGGCGGACTTGCGGCCATCCTGGCATCCACCTGCTGTCTCGGCCCCTTGGTGCTGATCTCGCTTGGCGTCTCGGGGGCATGGATCAGCAACCTGACCTTGCTGGAGCCCTATCGGCCGATTTTCATCGGTGCGGCGCTCATCGCTCTGTTCTTTGCCTGGTGGCGCATCTGGCGACCCGTCGCGGCTTGCGCGCCCGGCGAAGTCTGCGCGTTGCCTCAGATCAACCGCCGCTACAAGGTGCTGTTCGGGATCGTGGTGGCGTGGGTGATCATCGCGCTCGGCTTCCCGCTGGTCGCACCCTGGTTTTACTGAAAGGAGACTGCCATGAAGAAGCTCCTTGCGATGGCTGCGTTGACCGCTTGTGCCGCGCCCCTCTGGGCTGCCACGCAAACCGTCACGCTGTCCGTGCCCGACATGAACTGCGCCGCCTGCCCGATCACAGTCAAGAAGGCGCTGACCAAGGTCTCTGGCGTCGGCAAAATCGATGTCAATCTGGACCGGCGCGAGGCGAAGGTGACGTTCGACGATGTGAAGACGAGCGCCGAAGCTCTGACGCGTGCCACCAAGGACGCCGGGTATCCGGCGAGCGTGGTGGGGACGGCGAAGTGAACGCAGTGCTCCTGGCATCGACGCTGACCTGCCCCGAGTGCGGCCACGCCAAGACCGAGACGATGCCCACAGACGCCTGCCATTGGTTCTACGAGTGCGAGCAGTGTCACGCCGTACTCAAGCCCAAGGCGGGCGACTGCTGCGTGTACTGCTCCTACGGCACCGTGCCTTGCCCGCCGATACAGGAGCGTGGCAAGGGCAGTTGCTGCTGCGGCTGATTACGGGAACCGCAGGCCTTCACAATGTCTGGTGCCAGTTTTGCCAATCGGGCGATCCGGCTGGCACGACCGAGGTCGAGTTCCTCGGCTTTGGCGATCTCAGTGACTGTGTTGCGCATGCCGCGCGCCACGTGGTGGTTCACCGTGCCTGAAAATGGTGCGGTGCAGCACCAACCTGTGCGGCACGCGTGTGCCTTTTCGGGGCTGAGCGCACCATGCAGGGCGGCATTCAACATACAAATCAATGACTTGCACGGTGTTGGCGCGCTTTGGCATACAAGATGCTTTGGGTCGGTCATGACGCAGCCAATGACGGTGATGTTCCCCCTTGTCGGCACGAGCCCGAACGAGACCCCGAGCAAGGGCATTTCAACACCCTTGCGCCCAGTGCTCAAGCAAAGCACTGACCACACCGCGTGGGAGGCCGCCGCCTCGTTTGGCCGCTGGTGGCACGACCCGGCCAGCGGGCAAGTTGTGCTGTCGGCGGCGGCGGCGCGCTTGCTGGATGTGCAGGCGCGCCACCACCACCGCCTGGAGGATTGTTTTGTCCACGCTGTCGCCGACGACGTGGCCGGGCCGATCCGGCTGTTGTCGGGCAAATGCCAGGTCGCCAGCGGTGACCATGAGTTCCGTGTGATCGACGCCGTTGCCGGTATGCGCTGGCTGCGTGCAACGGTGCTGCCTGCCGATGTCGCTCACCCGTCCCTGGTGAGCGGTATCTTGCTGGACATCACCCAGCTCAAGCACGCGGCCGTGCGCGAGCGGTTGGGTTTCGAGCTGACCGAATACCTGGTGGGTACACATGCCCTGGGCGATGCCGTCGTCAGCGTGATCCAGCTCATCTGCAAAAACCTGGGCTGGGAGTGGGGTGCCTACTGGGCGCTGGAGCGGACACCGCAAGGCCAGCCACACCTGGCTTGTCGCCATTTCTGGCACCAGCCGAGCTTCGATGTGGGTACCTTCAGCGGCAGCAGTTCGACGTTGACCATGTGGCCCGGCCAAGGTTTGGTGGGCGGTGTGTGGCAAACAGGCCAGGCAGCCTGGGTTGACGACGTGTCCACCGACCCGCGTTTCCTGCGGCGCACCAGCGCCCGGGATTGTGGCCTGTGGTCGGGCTACGTCTTCCCAGTGACTTACGTCTCGGACGATGGCGAGCGGCACCGTCCCGGTGTGCTGGAGTTTTACAGCAGCCTGTCGCGCCAGCCGGATGCGCAGCTGCCCAAGTTGTCCATCACCATCGGCGCACTGATGGCGCAAACCGCTCAGCGGCTGGAACAGGAGGCCGTCATCCGCCGCCTGGCGCAGGTGGACGGCCTGACCGGCCTGGCCAACCGCAGCCACTTCTACGCGCAACTCGACCAGGCCTGTGTCACTGCGGCCAAACTGGGTGCGTCGGTTGGGCTGATGTTCATCGACCTGGACCGCTTCAAGCCCATCAACGACGCGTTTGGCCACGATGCGGGCAACGTGGTGTTGTGCGAATTTGCCCAGCGCCTGCAGGCGCTGGCACCCGAGGGTGCCAGCGCAGGGCGCCTGGGCGGTGACGAGTTCGCCGTGATGCTGCCCAACCAGAGCGCCCAAGCCCTGTCGGCCCTGGCGGAGCAGGTGCTGGACGCGGCGCGCACACCGTTCAGCTACGAAGGCGTGGCGCTGACGGTCTCGGCCAGCATCGGCATCAGCCGTTTCCCGGACAACGGCAGCACCAGCCCCGAGCTGCTGCGCAGCGCCGATGCCGCCATGTACCGTGTCAAACAGACCGGGCGCAACGGCTACGACGTGTTTTCTACCCGCAACCACTGTGCGTTGGCGAAGCAGCAGGCTTCGCTGGCTCAGCGCCTGACCATTGAAACCGAGTTGCACCAAGCCTTGCAGGGCCACGAGCTGTTCCTGGTTTACCAGCCCATTTTTGACCTGGCCACCCACCGCATGCATGCGGTGGAGGCCCTGGTCCGTTGGCAACGTGCCGACGGCACACTGGTACCGCCCGACACGTTCATCCCGATCGCTGAGCAAAGCCACCTGATCGTCGAGATCGGGCAATGGGTGGTCGCACAGGCTTGCCGCGACGTGGCCACCTTGCGCAAGACCGGTTTCGATGACCTGAAAGTGCACGTCAACATGGCCGCCTCGGAGTTCACCAATGGTGCGCTGCCCGAGGTGTTGAGCGAGCTGGTCAACACCATCGACATCGACCCGGGCAGCCTTTCGCTGGAGTTGACAGAGGGCATGCTGATGAAGTGGCCCGAGCAGGTCATCCCGGTGATGCACGCCCTGCGCAGACGCGGGTTCCAGATCAGCCTGGACGACTTCGGCATGGGCCACTCGTCGCTGTCGCTGCTGAAAACCTTGCCCATTTCGTCGATGAAGATCGACCGCAGCTTCGTGCGCGACCTGTCCCTGCGCAGCCGGGACCAGGCCATCGCCCAGACCATCGTGGACCTGGGGCGGCACATGTGCCTGGACGTGATCGCCGAAGGCATCGAAACCGATGCGCAACTGGCCATCCTGACGCAGTTGGGCTGCCACCTGATCCAGGGCTTTTTGCTGGGCCGCCCGATGGCGCTGGCAGACCTGATGGCGCAGTTCCCGTCAGGGCGTTTCGCAGGTGCGGACCGCCCCAGGCTTGTGAGGTGCGGCTGACGTTTCGGGTGGGGGCGGCCAGCCAGGCTTTTGGGGTGTCGGCACCGTCTTTCAGGTCCATGAGCACCAGGTCGTCTTGCCCAGACCGAGGACCGCACACGGGTTTGATGCGGGGCTTCAGCCCACCACACACCCCGGATTCAAGGTGCGCTGCGGGTCCAGCGCGAGTTTGATGCGGGCCATCAGGTCCATCGCTACCGCCGATTTGTAGTGGGGCAAGGTGCTGGCTTTCAGGCTGCCGATGCCGTGTTCCGCGCTGATCGAGCCCTCGAACCGCGCCACCGTGTCGTACACCAGCGTGTTCACTTCGTGTTCACGTTCGCGCAGAAAGGTGGCAGCGTTTTGGCTTTCGGGGGCTTGCACGTTGAAGTGCAGGTTGCCATCGCCCAAGTGGCCGAAGTTGACGATGCGCACGCCGGGAATGGCCGCTTCCAGCGCCTGGCTGGCCTCGGCCACAAAGGTTGGAATGCGCGAGGCTTGCACCGAAATGTCGTGCTTGATGTTCAGCCCTTCCTCGGTTTGTGCCAGGGGAATGCTTTCGCGCACGTGCCACAGTGCATGGGCCTGGGCCAGGCTTTCGGCCACCACGGCGTCGGTCACCAGGGCCTGGTCGAAGGCTGTTTCCAGCAGGGCTTCAAACTGGGCACGGGCGTGGGTCTCGCTTTCGTGGTCGCTGTTTTCCAGCAGCACGCAGTAGGGTGTGTCTTGCCACAGGGGCACACGTTGTTGGCTGAAGTGTTTGGCCACCAGGCTGAGGGCAAACTGGCCCATCACCTCAAACCCCGTCAACCCGGCGCCCAGGTGTTGGTGTGCCAGGCCCAGCAGTGCCACGGCGGCTTCCAGGCTGGGCACGGCTGCCCAGGCGGTGAGTTGGGCGGCGGGTTTGGGGTAGAGCTTCAGGGTGGCGGCGGTGATGATGCCCAGCGTGCCCTCGCTGCCCACAAACAGGTGGCGCAGGTCGTAGCCGGTGTTGTCTTTGCGCAGGCCGCTCAGGCCTTGCCACACCTCGCCTTGGGGCGTGACCACTTCCAGGCCCAGGCAAAGGTCGCGTGCGTTGCCGTAGCGCACCACCTGTGTGCCCCCGGCGTTGGTCGCCAGGTTGCCGCCGATGGTGCAGCTGCCCTCGGCCGCCAGGCTCAGGGGGAACAGAAAGCCGGCGCGGTCTGCCGCTTCTTGCACCGTTTGCAGCACGCAGCCGGCTTCGGCGGTGAGGGTGAGGTTGGCGGGGTCGATGGCGCGGATGGCCGCCATGCGTTGCAGGCTCAGCACCACCTGGGTGCCGCTGGTGTCGGGCACGCTGCCCACCACCAGGCCGGTGTTGCCGCCCTGGGGCACGATGCTCACACCCGCCGCTGCGCAGGCCTTCACCACCGCTGCCACTTCGGCCGTGCTGCCGGGGCGCACCACGGCCAGTGCACGGCCCTGCTGGCGTTTGCGCCAGTCGTGTTCCCAGGCCGACAGGTCGGTCGCGGGGTCGTCGTGTGTCAACACATGGGCGGCGCCCACGGCTTGGGTCAACGCTGAAAGCAGGGGGGTGTATGGCATATTTTTATAGCATTAAAATGAATGCAGATAAGCGATAGATGCCTAAAATGCTTTAAATTTTGGTGGATGCTGACGTTTGGGCCTGCACCCGACCGTGTGCCAGTCGAAGCCGCACGTGGGCGGCGCAGGCGGCAAACAGCGCCAGGCACAGTGCAATTTCCAGCCCGGCCAGCCAGTTGCCGGGTGGCGCATCGCTCCACGCGCGCACCACGCCTTCGGTGAAGTACACCCACACCAGCAGGCTGAGCCAGCGGTAGGTGTACATGCGGTGTTTCAGCAGCCCGGCCAGCGGCACGCACAGGGGCAGCACCTTCAGCACCAGCCAGCTGCCACCCGGGCGCAGCGGGGCCAGCCACAGTTCCCAGGCCAGGCCCAGCACGATCAGGCCCAGCAAGCTGCCCACGGCGACGCCACGTGTCCAGGCCACGCTGGTGGGGGGTGTGTGTGAAATGGAGGGGCCGGGTGCGGTTGCTGGGTTCATGGGGGTGGGTGGGGGGGGCAGGGTGAAGAGGCGGATGGCATGATAGTGGCATGACCCTTGTGCGACGACTTGAAGGCCAACTGCGCCAGTTTTTGAACGAAGCTTGGCAGTTTCCCTGGAAAACCACCGCCCTGACCTTGCGCGAGCGTTTTCGCGAAGATCGCCTGGGCGTGACCGCCAGCAGCCTCACTTTCACCACCATCATTTCACTGGTGCCCCTGTTCACGGTGGTACTGGCCGTGTTCAGCGCGTTTCCCATGTTCGGGCGCATGCAGGCGGGGCTGCAAAAGTGGTTGGTGGAAAGTCTGATTCCCGAGACCATTGCCCGCCAGGTGCTGACCTACCTGAACCAGTTTGCAGCCAAAGCGGGGCAAATCGGCTGGACGGGCGCGGTCATCTTGCTGGTGACCGCCTTGGCCCTGGTGTTGACCATCGACCGCAAGCTCAACGACATCTGGCGCGTGCGCCGCCCCCGGCCCCTTGCCCAGCGGGTGCTGGTGTACTGGGCGGTGCTGACGCTGGGGCCCCTGCTGCTGGGGGCCAGCCTCAGCCTGACCTCGTATGCCGTGTCTGCCAACAGGGGGCTGGTGGGGGCTTTGCCTGGCGGCGTGCGCTTTGTGCTGGACATGCTGGAGGTGGTGCTGGTCACGGGTGGCATCACGCTGCTGTACCGTTTCGTGCCCCACACCCGTGTGGACTGGAGGCATGCCCTGCTGGGCGCGGTGTTTGTGGCGCTGGGGCTGGAAGCGGCCAAGCGCTTGCTGGGCTGGTACGTGGGGGCTGTGCCCACCTATGCCACGGTGTATGGGGCGTTTGCCACCGTGCCTATTTTGTTGATCTGGATTTATTTGCTGTGGGTCATCGTGCTGCTGGGCGCGGTGGTGACGGCGTATTTGCCCAGCTTGCTGGGTGGCATTGCGCGCCGGGGGGGCTCGCCCGGTTGGTCGTTTCAGCTGGCGTTGGAGCTGTTGTCGGCCCTGGCCGCGCAGCGCGCGCAGCCTGGAGGGCATGGGCTGTCGCTGGCCGACTTGTCGCGGCATTTGCGGGTGGACGACCTGCAGCTCGAAGAGCCGCTGGAAACCTTGCTGGCGCTGGACTGGATTGGGCGACTGGATGAAGACCTGCAACGCTACGTCTTGCTGGCCGATCCCAGCCAAACCCCGCTGGGGCCGTTGGTTGAGCGGTTGGTGTTGCCCTGGGGCCGCACCACCCGCCAGGTGTGGCAACACGCGGCATTCAAAGACACCGTGCTGGCCCAGGTGCTGCCCGAGCGGGACGCCTGACGGAGCGCCCGGCGAGCCTCAAGCGCTGGGTGACAAAAAAACGCGCAGCGCCGCCAGGGTTTCTTCCGGCGCTTCGCTCATCTGGTGGTGGCCGCAGGGCACGTTCACCACTTGCACCGTGTTGCCCGCGGCTTTGGCCACGTTAATCAAGCCTTGCGCGGCTTTGGGCGGGGTCATCTGGTCTTGTGCGCCCAGCACAAACAGCACGGGACAGTTCACATGGCCCATGGCGGTTTCGCCGTTGGCATAGCTGTCGCAGGCCACAAACCCCCGGTGGAACACGTTGACGTGTGTGTTGCTGGCCAGCACGCGTTTGCCCAGGGCCATGCCCGCGCCATACACCCAGGTGCCCGGCCCCAGGGCCGACGGCACGGGGGCCAGCGTGCTGCGCGAAAACACGTTCACCATGGTCAGCGCCTTCAAGGGCTGGTGCAGCGACGCGTCAATCAGCGCGGGCGACACCTTCATGGGAAACGCTGTGCCCACCAGCACCAGGTGGCTGACGCGCTCACGCAGCCGTGCCGCAGCCTCCAGCGCAATCAGCGAGCCCCAGCTGTGCCCAATCAACGCCGCCTGCTTGAGCTCCAGCGCATCGAGCAGTGCGGCCACCGCATCGGCGGCCTGTTCCACGCTGGCTGGGGCATCGCCCCCACTGCGGCCGTGGCCGGGCAGGTCGATAGCCAACACGTTCCAGCCGTGGTGGGCCAGGGCACGGGTTTGCAAAATCCACACGCTGTGGTCGTTCAGCACGCCGTGTATGAACACGGCGGTGGGCTGCGCGGGGTTGAACGCTTTGCCACCCGTGTAGGCGTAGAGCGTGTGGCCGTTGAGGGGAATGTCCATCATGCACCTGCCTTTTCAGCGGCTTTCAGCGCGCGCTTCAAGTCGTCGATCAGGTCGTCCGGGTCTTCCAGCCCGATGGACAGCCGGATGGTGCCCGGCCCGATGCCCGCGTCCGCCAGTGCCTCGTCGCTCATGCGGAAGTGTGTGGTGCTGGCGGGGTGAATCACCAGGCTGCGGCAGTCGCCCACGTTGGCCAGGTGGCTGAACACTTTCAGCGCCTCGATGAAGGCGCGGCCCTGCGCCCGCGAACCCTTGATGTCGAAGCTGAACACCGAGCCCGCGCCACGCGGCAGCAGTTTTTGCGCCAGTGCGTGGCTGGGGTGGCTCTCCAGCATGGGGTGGCCCACGCGGCCCACCAGCGGGTGGCTGGCCAGGAACTGCACCATGCGCTCGGTGTTGCCCATGTGGCGCGCCATGCGCAGGGGCAGGGTTTCCAGCCCTTGCAAAATCAGCCAGGCGCTGTGTGGGCTCAGGCAGGCGCCAAAGTCGCGCAGGCCTTCGCGGCGGGCACGCAGCAAAAACGCACCTACCGTGCTTTCTTCCGAAAAGTTCATGCCATGAAAGCCATCGTAGGGCGCGGCCAGCTCGGCAAATTTGCCGCTGCGGGCGTGCTCGGCCGCCCAGTCAAAACTGCCACCGTCCACCACCACACCGCCAATCACGGTGCCGTGGCCGCTGAGGAATTTGGTGGCCGAGTGGTAGACCAGGTCGGCCCCCAGTTCCAGCGGTTTCATCAGCCAGGGGCTGGTGAGGGTGCTGTCCACCAGCAGGGGCACACCGGCTTCGCGGGCGATTTGCGCCACGGTGGGAATGTCCAGCACGTCCAAGCCCGGGTTGCCCACGGTCTCGCCAAAGAACAGGCGGGTGTTGGGCCGCACGGCGGCGCGCCAGCCGTCGATGTCGGCGGGCTTCACAAACGTGGTGTCAATGCCGAAGCGGCGCAGCGTGTAGTTCAGCAGGTTCTGGCTGCCGCCGTACAGCGCGGTGCTGGCCACGATGTGGCCACCCGCGCCCATGAGCGTGCACACCGCCAGGTGCAAGGCCGCCTGCCCGCTGGCCACGCTGATGGCGCCAATGCCCCCGTCCAGCGCGGCCACGCGTTGTTCCAGCACGGCATTGGTGGGGTTGCTGATGCGACTGTACACATGGCCCGCGCGCTCCAGGTTGAACAGCGAGGCTGCGTGGTCGCTGGACTCGAACACAAACGATGTGCTCAGGTGAATGGGCACGGCGCGTGCGCCCGTGGTGGGGTCGGGCGCGGCACCGGCGTGCAGCGCAAGGGTGTCAAAACCGGGGTCGGCGTAACCGGGCATGGAGGCCTTTCGGGCAGTGGCGCCGCAGAGTGCGGCCAGGCCGAAAACTAGCAAAGTTTTTACTGCTTGGTGTTTTCCCTAGTTGGGCCCTATAATCGAAGGCTGCGCCAAAAACGCAGAAATGTGCATCTACCTCACTCTAGAAGGCTTCTGACGCGGCGTTTCATTTTGAAACACACCGTGTGGCCCCCGATAACACCGCTTCAGTGGCGCGTGCGTCGGAAGGTCAAAGCAGATCACAGCCTGGTCGCTCGCCAACACAGCGCCACCCCCGTGGCCCTGGCCCTGGTGCGATATTCGTTGGGTGGTTGATGTTTTTTGAACCACGAACGAAGCACCGGCGGTCCGCCTGAACGCAGCCACAAGCCTTTTGCGCTTGCCATGCGTATTCCTTTCAGTTTTTTTCTGAAGGGCTCCAATTCGGACTTCCATCCGCTTTTTTCGGATGTTGTGCGCTTAGTCGCACAGGAAATTGAACATGAACGACGTGAATTTTGTCGGCGGCGAAGCGCTGTCCGAAACCCCCTCTGTGCAGAACGTGGCCGCCGAGCTCGATCAGCTGCACGTGCTGGCCCACCCCGACATGGCGGCGGTGGCGCAAGAGCCAGCCAAACCCAATGGTTTTCAACTGCTGGGCCTGGCCCCTGAGCTGGTGCAGGCCGTGGCCGACATGGGCTACACCGAACCCACCGCTGTGCAGAACAAAGCCATCCCCATGGCCCTGAACACCGGCACTGGCACTGGCCATGGCAGTTATGCCGACCTGATGGTGTCCAGCCAGACCGGCAGCGGCAAAACCGCCGCCTTCCTGCTGCCCGTGCTGCACACGCTGCTGGCCATGCAAGAAGCCGAAATTCAGGCCGAAAAAGACGCTTATGAGCAGGCCTGCGCCGATGCCACCGCCAAAGGCGAACCCGCACCCAAGCGCGCCAAGCGCAAAGACCCCACCAACCCCCGCAATTTCAAGCCCGCCGTGCCCGGCGCGCTGGTGGTGTGCCCCACCCGTGAACTGGCCCAGCAGGTGGCCAACGACGCCATCGATCTGGTGCGCCATTGCCGTGGCCTGCGCATTGCCAACGTGGTGGGTGGCATGCCTTACCAGTTGCAAGTGGCCAAGCTGCAAAACGCCAACCTGGTGGTGGCCACGCCTGGCCGTCTGCTGGACCTGCAGCGCTCCATGCAAATCAAGCTCGACCAGGTTCAATTCCTGGTCGTGGACGAAGCCGACCG
>CAYFFJ010000080.1:0-11287 GCA_964342395.1 uncultured Hydrogenophaga sp. | reverse complement strand
ATCCGCAAGATCGACGCGGAAACGCGCGAACTGCTTTCGGGCACGTTCGACGCGGTGAACCACCACTTTGGCCGCATGTTCCCCGAGCTGTTTGGCGGCGGCAATGCGCGCCTGATCGTCACCGGCGATGAAATTCTGGATTCGGGCGTGCAGGTGATGGCGCAGCCGCCGGGCAAGAAGAACCAGACCATCCACCTGCTGTCGGGCGGCGAAAAGGCGCTGACGGCCATTGCCCTGGTGTTTGCCATCTTCCAGCTCAACCCCGCACCGTTTTGCTTGCTTGACGAGGTGGACGCCCCGCTGGACGATGCCAACACCGAGCGGTATGCCAAACTTGTGGCCAGTATGAGCCGCAGCACCCAATTCCTGTTCATCAGCCACAACAAAATCGCCATGGAAATGGCCGAACAACTCATTGGCGTCACCATGCAGGAGCAAGGTGTGTCGCGCATCGTCGCGGTGGACATGGAGGCCGCTGTGGGCCTGGTCCACGCAAGTTAAGAGACATCAAACATGAGCAACCTTCAACTCGGCCTGGCGTTTCTGGGCGGCATCATCCTGTTGGCTGTGGTGGCCTACAACACCTGGGTCACCCGCAAAAGCGCGCCCCGCAAGGCCGACCCGGCCCTGGCCGCTGAAGCGCCGGCCCTGGCCGGCACCGAGCGCCAGGAACCCGGCTTTGAAGGCGAGCTGCCCCTCACCCCTGGCGCGGCCGAACCCGCCGCAGAAGGCCGCAACACCGCCGAGCGCAAGCCCGGGCTGGACGCCCTGATCGACGTGGTGGCCCCGCTGGCGCTGGAGTCTGAGGTATCGGGCGACGCCATTTTGGCCGCCATGCCCGGCACCCGCCGCGTGGGCAGCAAGCCCTTTGCCATTGAAGCGCGCCACAGCACCAGCGGCGAGTGGGAAAGCCCCCGTCCTGGCCAGCGCTACACCGCAGTGCAGGCCGGCGTGCAGCTGGCCAACCGCCACGGCGCGCTGAACGAGATCGAGTTTTCCGAGTTCGTCATGAAAGCCCAAGGTTTGGCCGACACCCTGGGCGCCAACCCCGAATTCCCCGAGATGCGCGACGAAGTGCTGCGCGCCCGCGAGCTGGACCAATTCGCCAGCACCCACGACGCCCAGCTGGGCTTTACTCTGCGCGCCACCCGCGCCGCCTGGAGCCCCGGTTACGTGCAGCAACACGCCGCTCGCCTGGGGTTTGTGGCCGGTGCACTGCCTGGGCGCATGGTGCTGCCGGGGGCTGAAAACGGCAGCGCTCCGGTGTTGAGCCTGCTGTTCGACACCCAGGCCGCCTTGGCCGAAGACCCCGAACAAAGCGCCTTGCGCGACATCAGCCTGTTGCTGGACGTGGCCCACGTGCCCCACGCCGGGCAGCCCTATCAGCGCATGCGCGACGCGGCCCGCGCCCTGGCCGAGGGCATGGACGGCGTCATCACCGACGACCAGGGCCATCCCCTGCCCGACGCCGCGCTGGACCGCATCGGGGCCGACCTGGAAGGCCTGTACACCGCGCTCGAAGCCCGTGACCTGGCAGCTGGCAGCGTGCTGGCGCGCCGCCTGTTCAGCTGACCGCTGCGCCCACTGCTGCGTTGACCCCCTTGGACCCCACCCCCTTCGGCCACTGGGAAGGCGCCACCCTGGTGCTCAACGTGCTGGGCACCCCAGCGGCCAAGCGCGATGCCATTGGCAAACCCAAGGGCGCACAGCTCAAAATCAGCGTCACCGCCGCGCCCGAAGACTGCAAAGCCACCGACCACATGGTGAAATTCCTGGCGCGAGAGTTCGGCGTGTCGGCCCGCCACATCGAAGTGGTGTTTGGCCGCACCAGCATCCACAAACAACTGCGCATCGCCGCGCCAACCCGACTGCCCGCCGTGGTGCGCGAGCACCTGCCGCCTGCCCCAAACGCCTGACCCTGCGGCCCGACCATGCACACCGACGACCTGTTCCCCGAAGATTTGAAGCAAAATATGCCTCCAGCGCTTGATGGTATTGGTGTGGCAGCTATTGAAATAGACGATCTGTGCCAGCGCCTGCACCACCACGCGCACCGCTATTACGTGCTCGATGCGCCCGACATCCCCGATGCCGAATACGACCGCCTGTTCCAGCGCCTGCAAGCGCTGGAGGCCGCACACCCCGAGCTGCTGCGCCCCGACTCCCCCACCCAGCGCGTGCTCGGCCAGGTGCTCGACGGCCTGGCCGCCGTGCGCCACGCGGTGCCCATGTTGTCCATCAACACCGAAACCGACACCACGCCCGAAGGGGCCCGCGCCTTCGACACCCGCGTGCGCAACGCCTTGAAGCTGGCCGATGACGCGCCGCCCGTGGCCTACGCGGCAGAGCTGAAATTCGACGGCCTGGCCATGAACCTGCGCTACGAGCGCGGCGTGCTGGTGCAAGCCACCACCCGGGGCGATGGCGAAACCGGCGAAGACGTCACCCAAAACATCCGCACCATCCGCCAGATTCCCCTGCGCCTGAACGGTGTGGCCGCCCAGGTGCTGGAGGTGCGCGGCGAGGTCTACATGCGCCGCGACAACTTCGAGCGGCTGAACGAACAGCAGCGCGCCAAAGGCGACAAAACCTTCGTCAACCCCCGCAACACCGCCGCCGGTGCGGTGCGCCAGCTCGACCCCGCCATCACCGCCCAGCGCCCGTTGAGCTTTTTCGCCTACGGCCTGGGCGAAGTGGTGGGCTGGCCCCTGCCGCCCACCCACAGCGCCTTGCTTGATGCCTTTGCCGCCATGGGCCTGCCCGTGTGCAGCGACCGTGCCGTGGCCCAGGGCGCCGACGGGCTGGTGGCCTTTCACGCCGCCATGGGCGAGCGCCGCGACGCACTCCCGTTTGACATCGACGGCATCGTCTACAAGGTCAACGATTTGGCTTTGCAGCAGCAGTTGGGCTTCAAAACCCGCGAGCCGCGCTGGGCCGTGGCCCACAAATACCCCGCGCAAGAGCAAATGACCACCGTGCTCGCCATCGACGTGCAGGTGGGCCGCACCGGCAAACTCACCCCCGTGGCCAAACTGGCCCCCGTGTTTGTGGGCGGCGTCACCGTCACCAACGCCACGCTGCACAACGAAGACGAGGCCCGCCGCAAAGACGTGCGGGTGGGCGACACCGTCACCGTGCGCCGCGCGGGCGACGTCATTCCCGAGGTGGTGGGTGTGGTGCCCCGGTCCGTTTTGCCCGGGGTTGAACCCGAGCCCCGTGGCGAACCCTACACCGCCCCCACGCACTGCCCCGTGTGTGGCAGCGTGGCGGTGCGCGAAGAGGGCGAAATCGACACCCGCTGCACCGGCGGCCTGTTTTGCGGCGCACAGCGCAAACAAGCCATCCTGCACTTCGCCCAGCGCCGGGCGGTGGAGGTGGAAGGCCTGGGTGAAAAGCTGGTCGACCAGCTGGTCGACGGCAACGTCATCCGCACCCTGCCCGACCTCTACCGGCTCGGGTTGGTGGCCCTGTCCAGCCTGGCGCGCATGGCCGACAAATCTGCACAGAACCTGCTGGATGCACTCGAAGCCTCCAAACACACCACGCTGCCGCGCTTCCTGTTCGGCCTGGGCATCCGCCACGTGGGCGAGGCCACCGCCAAAGACCTGGCCAAACACTTTGGCCGCCTCAGCGCCCTCATGGGCGACACCCCCGAACAAGCCGCCACCGTCGAGCAACTGTTGGCCGTGCGCGACGTGGGGCCGGTGGTGGCCCAAAGCCTGTACACCTTTTTCCAGCAGCCCCACAACCGCGAAGTGGTGGCGCAACTGCGCGCCTGCGGCCTGACCTGGCCGGAAGGTGAGGGTGCGGCCGACAGCCTGGCCCCCCAGCCGCTGGCCGGCAAAACCGTGGTGCTGACCGGCACCCTGCCCACGCTCAGCCGCGACGCGGCCAAAGACATGCTGGAAGCCGCCGGGGCCAAGGTGGCCGGTTCGGTCAGCAAAAAAACCCACTTTGTGGTGGCGGGCTCGGAAGCGGGCAGCAAACTGGACAAAGCCCAGGCGCTGGGCATCGAGGTGCTGGACGAAGCAGGGCTGCTGGCGCGCTTGTCTGTCTCAGGTGGATCTCAATGCTAGACTGTGCGCCACCCATTCACCGCCCAATGTCGTGAACACCAGTCCTCCCGAGCATCGTGTTGACCTCGAATCCCTCCAGCTGGATTCGGCGCTGCGGCTTATCGCCCAATCCGGCCAATCGGTATTGAGCGCTGCCCAGCCCCCCCATTCCTATGTGCAGTCCGTCATCGACGCGCTGTGCAGCCTGTCGTCCCACGATGCCTTGACCGGCTTGGCCAACCGCCGCAGTTTTGCCGACTCCATCGAGCGCGAGCTGGATCGGGTGGCCCGCTCCGGCGATGTGGCATTGCTGCTGATGGTGGACATCGACCACTTCAAACAAGTGAACGATACCCATGGCCATTTGGTGGGTGACGAAGTGCTGAAACAAGTGGCCGCACGCATTTCGTCGTGTGTGCGTCCCATGGACACGGTCTCTCGTTTTGGTGGCGAAGAGTTTGCGGTCGTGCTGCCCAATTGTTCGTATTCCTATGGCACCGTGGTGGCAGAGCGCATTCGCGAGTCGATGATCAGAGGGCCCATCAAGGTGTCACCCCATTTGGTTTTGCCATTGACGGTGAGTGTGGGTGGTGCCTACGCCCCCCAATGGATACGTTCGGAAGCGGCCATTTGGATCGAGCGTGCCGACCGGCAGCTTTACAGAGCCAAACGCGAAGGGCGAAACACCGTTCGCCTGGAACAAACCATTGACACTGTGGTGTCCTCCGAGGAAAAAGAATTGCTTTACGGCGCGTTGAATTTCGAAGCTTTTGACGCCCGCATGGCGTTGGCGAACCCCGGCAATGGCCAAGGAGCCACACCATGAGCACCCCTGTCAGCGCACCCACCCCTGCCACACCCACACCGAAGGCGCCAGTGGTGTTCAGTCCTGCGTTTCCCACCGATCCCCACCGGGCCTTGGTATTTGCCGTCACCAGCGGCAAAGGCGGGGTGGGCAAAACGTTTGTGTCGGCCAACACGGCTGCCGCCCTGAGCAAACGCGGCTTGCGCGTGCTGGTGCTGGACGCCGACCTGGGCCTGGCCAACCTGGATGTGGTGCTGAACCTCTACCCCAAAACCACGTTGCACGACGTGTTCACCGGCAAAGCCACCCTGCGCGAGGCCATTCTGAAAGCGCCAGGCGGTTTTGACGTCTTGTTGGCGGGCTCGGGTTTGGTGGAATACTCGCGGCTCACCTCTGAGGTGCGTGACCAGTTCCAAACCGTGCTGCACGAGGTGCTGCTCGACTACGACGTGGTCATTTTGGACACCGGTGCAGGCATCTCCGATGTGGTGTTGTACGCCATTTCGCTGGCCGACGAGGTGCTGCTGGTGTCCACGCCCGAACCCACTTCACTGACTGACGCGTACGCCACGGTCAAAGTGCTGGCGGCCCAGCAAGGGCGGCGCACCATCCGCGTGGTCATCAACCAGACCTTGCAGCCCGGCGAGGGCCGCATGATCACCACCCAACTGCAACGGGTGGTGGACCGTTTTGTGCCCGCCTTGGGCAGTGGTCCCGTGGTGCTGTCGCACATGGGCGATATTCCGTCTGACACGCTCGTGCGCAGTGCGGTGCAAAAGCGCCAGTTGCTCTTCTCCAGCATGCCCGGCTCGGCACCTGCACAAGCCATTGCCGCCATGGCAGGCCGCTTGGGCGATCTGGTTCAACGCTGGCAGGCCACCAAAGACTGATCCCTTCATGGCCGTCAAACCCATTTTGAAAATGGGCGATGCCCGCTTGCTGCAAATGGCCGAGCCGGTGCAGCACTTCGGCACGCCCGCATTGCTGGGTTTGCTGCAAGACTTGCACGACACCATGGCCGCAGCCCTTGGGGCCGGGTTGGCTGCACCCCAGATCGGGGTGAATCTGCAGGTGGTGGTGTTTGGCTCAGGCCAGCTCAACCCCCGCTACCCCAGCGCTCCCCCTGTGCCGCCCACGGTGCTCATCAACCCGGTGTTGACACCGGTGGGCACCGAAGAGCAGCTCGGTTGGGAGGCTTGTTTGTCGGTGCCTGGCTTGCGTGGTTGGGTGCCCCGCTGGCAGGCTTTGCGCTACCAGGGCTTTGACGAACACGGCACCCCCCTAGACCGTTGTGTCGAGGGTTTTCACGCCCGCGTGGTGCAACACGAATGCGATCACCTGTGGGGCAGGCTGTACCCCACCCGCATGCGCGACATGACGCAATTGGGCTACACCGACACGTTGCCGCAGACCTGAACCTCCCGACGCTGCACCACACACCGGTGGCGTCATGCCGGGGCGGACAACACCTCCAACAGTTCCGTTTCGATCGCTATCTGGGTGCGGTTGTGCTGCAACTGCAGGCCACTGATCAAAAAAGTGTCCTCCACCCGCTCGCCAAGCGTGGTGATTTTGGCCAACTGCAGGTTGATGTCGTGCCTCGCCAGCACCCGCGCAATGCTGTAGAGCAAACCTGCCCGGTCACTGGCTGAAATGCCCAGCAGCCACCGCTGCGCTTTTTCGTCTGGCCGCAACTCCACCCGGGGGTTGATGGGGAAGTTCTTGACGCGACGCGAGGTCCTGCCCCGGCTGGGCGGCGGCAAAGCCGTTTGTTCGTCAATGAAGCGGGTGAGGTTCACCTCCACCATGGCCATTTGTTCGCGGTGGTGTTCCGACAACGCAGGGGCCACCACCTGAAAAGTGTCCAGCGCGTGGCCATCGCGGGTGGTGTGGACTTTGGCATCCAGAATGCTGAAACCGGCCTGGTCGAAATAACCGCAAATGCGCGCGAACAGGTCGTTCTGGTCGGTGGCGTACACCAGCACCTGCACGCCTTCGCCGGCGGGCGAGGTGCGCGCCCGAACAATGGTGGGCGATGCGAGGGATGACGCCTCTGCGGGCACGGATTCTGCGGCATTGCGCTGTGCTTCCCGCGCCAGTTCACGGGTGATTTGCCGCGTGTGCCAGGCAATTTCACCCGCTTCATGGCGCATGAAATAGCTCACATCCAGGGTGTCCCACAGGGTTTTGTGGGCCTGATAAGGCAAGGCGTGCAAGGCCAGTTCGGTCAGTGCTTCCCGTTTGCGGGCTTCCACCACCGCACAGGGGTCGGCCGCCCGTCCGCCCAGCACCCGCAGGGTGTACCGGTACAGGTCTTCCAGCAACTTGCCTTTCCAGTTGTTCCACACCTTGGGGCTGGTGCCGCGGATATCGGCCACGGTCAGCAGGTACAGGGCTGTCAGGTAGCGTTCGTTGCCCACGCGCCGGGCAAAGGCCGCAATCACCTCGGGGTCGCTCAGGTCTTCCTTCTGGGCGATGCGGCTCATGGTGAGGTGTTCGGTCACCAGGAACTCAATCAATGTGGCGTCTTCGCGTGCCACACCGTGCTGGCGGCAAAACACCCGCACGTCATGGCCACCCAACTCGGAATGGTCACCCCCCCGGCCTTTGGCGATGTCGTGGAACAGCGCGGCCACGTAAAAAATCCAGGGCTTGTCCCAGCCCGCGGCCAGTTGCGAGCAAAACGGGTACTCGTGTGAATGCTCCGGAATGAAAAACCGGCGCACGTTGCGCAACACCATCAGGATGTGCTGGTCCACCGTGTACACGTGAAACAGGTCGTGCTGCATTTGCCCCACGATGTGCCGGAATATCCACAGGTAGCGCCCCAGCACCGAGGTCTGGTTCATCAGCCGCATGGCATGGGTGATGCCATCGTTTTGCTGCAATATTTTCAGAAACATCTGCCGGTTCACCGGATCGCGGCGAAAGGCCGCGTTCATCACCGGCCGTGCGTTGTACAGGGCGCGAAGGGTTCGGGCTGAAAGCCCTTTGATGCCCAGCGTGGTCTGGTACAGCAAAAACGTTTCAAGAATGGCATGCGGTTGCTGCACGTAGAGGTGGTCAGTGGCCACTTCCAGCATGCCCGCTTTGTCAAAGAACCGGGCATTGATGGGCCGTGGCTGGTGGCTTTGGGCGCCTTCGTCGCTGCTCAGGCGCTCTTCGATGTTCAGCAGCAAAATCTGGTTCAACTGGGCCACGGCTTTGGCGGCCCAGTAGTAGCGCTTCATCAAAATCTCGCTGGCCCTGCGCGCGCCGCGCACGTGGCCGGCGGCCATGCCCGCGTCTGGGTGGCTGGGGGCTTGCACCTGGGGGTGGTAGCCAAACGACTCGGCCACTGCGGTTTGCAGGTCAAACACCAACCGGTCTTCGCGGCGACGGGCCGCCACGTGCAAGCGCAGCCGGATCAGGCTCAGCAAGGCCTCGTTGGCTTTGAGCTGGCGCACCTCCAGCGGTGTGGCCAAGCCCCGTCGCCCCAGCTCGTCCCAGCTTTTGCCCAGCCCGGCGGCCTTGGCCACCCACAAAATGATTTGCAGGTCGCGCAGGCCCCCAGGCGATTCCTTGCAGTTGGGCTCAAGGGCGTAGGGGGTGTTTTCGTGGCGCTGGTGCCGTTGGCGCATTTCCAGGGTTTTGGCCACAAAAAAGGCTTTGGGCTGCAGGGCTTGTGCCAGCGCATCGGTCAGGCGGTTGAATTGGGCCCGGTTGCCACACACCAGGCGGCATTCCACCAGTGCGGTTTGCACGGTGATGTCGCGCTCCGCTTCCTCCACACACTCGTCCACCTTGCGCACGCTGGAGCCTATGTCCAGGCCCGCGTCCCAGCAGTTGCCAATGAACCGCTCCAGGCGCGACTTCAGCGCCTCATCGGTGTCGAGGTCGGTCGCATCGGGCAGCAGCAGCAACACGTCCACATCCGAGTGGGGAAACAACTCGCCCCGGCCATGGCCCCCCACCGCCACCAGGGCAAAGTCGGGGCCAAACCCGGCATCGCTCCACAAGCGCCGCAACATGTCGTCGGCATGGCGTGCCAGGCGTTGCAGGATGGCGCGCACGCCCCGGGTGGAGTTGCCCTCGCGTGGCAGGCCTTGAAGCAGCGAGGCCTGGCCGCTGCGGTACTGCTCACGCAGCGAAGGGGAGGCGGTGGTCATCGTGGGCGCATCAGCCAGCCATCAGGCAGCCATGGGCAGGGTCTGTTTGACGAACGCAGGAGGCTGTGGGCTGCCCGCAGACAGGGTCAGCACCTCGTACCCCGTGTTGGTCACCAGCACGGTGTGTTCCCACTGCGCCGACAACGAGCGGTCTTTGGTCACGATGGTCCAGCCATCGCCCAGTTCCTTGATGTCGCGTTTGCCCGCGTTGATCATGGGCTCGATGGTGAAGGTCATGCCGGGTTTCAATTCTTCCAGGGTGCCGGGTTTGCCGTAGTGCAGCACCTGCGGCTCTTCATGGAACTTCTGGCCAATGCCGTGGCCGCAAAACTCGCGCACCACAGTGAAGCCCAGCCCTTCCGTGAACTTTTGAATGGCGTGGCCAATGTCGCCCAGCCGCGCGCCGGGGCGCACCAGCTCAATGCCTTTCCACATGGCTTCGTAGGTGGTGCTGACCAGGCGCTTGGCCTGAATGGAGCAATCTCCAATCAGGAACATGCGGCTGTTGTCGCCAAACCAGCCGTCTTTGATGACGGTGACGTCCACGTTGATGATGTCGCCCTTTTTCAGCGGCTTGTCGTTGGGAATGCCGTGGCACACCACCTGGTTGACCGAGGTGCACAGGTGGCCAGGGTACGGTGGGTAACCGGGCGGCTGGTAGCCAATGGTGGCCGACACAGTGCCTTGCTGCTTCATGAATTCGGCCGCCAGGCGGTCAATTTCCAGTGTGGTAATGCCCGGCTGGATGAACGGGGTCAGGTGGTCCAGCACTTCGGAGGCCAGGCGGCAAGCGGTGCGCATGGCAGCAATGCCAGCAGCGTCTTTGTAGGTGGTGCTCATGGGCGAAATTATCCCATTGGGCCGAGACCGGTGCCGGGCGTGGCACGGGCCGGTAAAATTCGCCCGAGTTTCCGATTTCAGTCTCCCTATCCCCACACGGGGTGCGCCACGCACCTTGCCAACCCGCCACGCCACCGTGACCCTGCCACTGCACACCTTTTTGGGCGGTAACGCCCTCAGCCCATTCAAAGCCCGCCAACTGTTGCCCCAGCTTCAGGCCGTGAGCGACAAAATTGTGGGCCTGTCGGCCCGTTTTGTGCACTTGGCCGCGTTCGACGGCGGAGCGCCCGACGACGCTACCGTGCAGCGCCTCAGTGAACTGCTGACCTACGGCGACCCGTTTGAAGCCCCCAACGCTGCGGCCAGCATGGCGTTCAGTGTGTCGCCCCGCCTGGGCACCGTGTCGCCTTGGGCGTCCAAGGCCACCGACATTGCCCACAACTGCGGTCTGGCTGTGCGCCGGGTGGAGCGCATCACCGAGTACACGCTGGCGCTCAAAAAGCCGTTGCTGGGAAAAAGCGAGCTGAGCAACGACCAGCTGCACGCCGCCGCCGCCTTGCTGCACGACCGCATGACCGAAAGCGTGCTGTTCGACGCCACCCAGCTCAACGCGCTGTTCACCGAGTTGCCCGCTGCTCCCATGGCGCACGTCGATGTGTTGGCCGGTGGCCGCCCTGCACTGGAAAAAGCCAACGTCGAATTCGGCCTGGCCCTGGCCGACGACGAAATGGATTATTTGGTGACCAGCTTCACCGCGCTGGGCCGCAACCCCACCGACGTGGAGCTGATGATGTTCGCGCAGGCCAACAGCGAGCACTGCCGCCACAAAATTTTCAACGCCGAATTCGCCGTGGACGGCGTGGCGCAAGACCACAGCCTGTTCGGCATGATCCGCCACACCCACCGCACCGCACCGCAGCACACGGTGGTGGCCTACTCTGACAACGCCTCCATCATGGAAGGCCACACGGTGCAGCGTTTCACGGCCCCGTTTGATGGAAAAATGGCCAAAAGTGCCTCTGGCGCTTTGCCATCAAGCGTTCCAAGCTATCAAATAAACCAGGCTGTGAACCACGTGCTGATGAAGGTGGAAACGCACAACCACCCCACGGCCATTTCTCCATTCCCCGGTGCGTCCACCGGCGCGGGCGGCGAAATCCGCGACGAAGGCGCCACGGGCCGGGGCTCCAAACCCAAAGCGGGCCTGACCGGGTTCACCGTTTCCAAGCTGTGGGGCAGCACCGTGGGCAAGCCTGAGCACATCGCCAGCCCGCTGCAAATCATGGTCGAAGGCCCCTTGGGCGGCGCCGCGTTCAACAACGAATTCGGCCGGCCCAACCTGCTGGGCTACTTCCGCGAATACGAGCAAACCGTCACCACCCAAGGTGCAGACACGGTGGAAACCGTCGTTCGGGGCTACCACAAGCCCATCATGATCG
>CAYFFJ010000079.1:0-11307 GCA_964342395.1 uncultured Hydrogenophaga sp. | reverse complement strand
TCTGCTGACCTTACGGGGTTTGCAGGTGTTGCACTTCACTTTTGAATCCGCCCCCTTTCATGTCAAACGTTGAGCGATCGCTTGTCTGTTTGAACGAAGGCTGCGCATGGCTGTCCAAAAGCCCGGCATGTGCTGACAGGGTGTTGATGCGACAACCCCTTGCCGGGTCACCGCACTCCAGCAGGCTGTCTACAGGCAATCACTCAAGCCGGTCATTCAAACCAGCGTCGGTACCTTGTGTCAGATATCCAGCTCCAGCGTCATGAACTCCTCGATGCGTTGGCGGCGGCGGATCAAGCGCGGCTGGCCGCCCTGGGCAGTCGGCTCGATCAGCGCCTCGGCAATCAGCGGGCGGCTGTTGACCGCTGGGCGGGTTCAGCAGCAGCTGGAGGGCGCAACCGCAACCGCAGCACAGGCCCCATGCGTTCACGCGGCCCAGAAACGACAAAACCCGCCTTGGCGTCCCATGGGCGGGTTTTGGTGGCCTGATTCAGCGGTGCCGAATCAGAACAATTGAAGCAGTTAGAACAGCTTCTTGGGCAGTTGCATGCTGCGCACGCGCTTGTAGTGGCGCTTGACGGCGGCTGCCTTCTTGCGCTTGCGCTCGGCGGTGGGCTTTTCGTAGAACTCGCGGGCGCGCAGGTCGGTCAGCAGGCCGAGTTTTTCGATGGTGCGCTTGAAGCGGCGCAGGGCGACTTCAAAGGGTTCGTTGTCTTTAACGCGTACGGTTGTCATCAGTTAACAATTTCCATGGATGCGCTGAATTGCAAGTGTGGGGAAGATCGGGCCTCACACCCAAGGGTCAGCAGGTTCCCCGTCTATTCGTTGATCAGGCAGACGGGGTATTGCCAGCAAAGCCAGGGATTATAGCTTTGGACATTCGCCGGTCGGGCGGGGGTGTGGTCAACACGCCACGTCCCAGCCGCTGGCCAGCCACTGCGTGAGGGCGGCGGCGGTTTGCGGGCGGCACAGTGGGGCTGCCTGGCCTGCCCACAGGGGAGAAAAGTCAGCGGAGCCTTGGGCTTCGGCGGCTGCTCTCAGCGGCGCCATGGCGGCTGTGGCCAGGGGGAAGGCCGGTGCAGCGGGGTTCATGGGGCCCAACTCGCGCATGAGCCGGTTGACGATGCCCCGCGCCGGGCGCCCGGTGAACAGGCGGGTGAGCGCGGTGTGGTGGGCCTGCTCGCTTTGCAGCGCGGCGCGGTGCAAAGCTGATGTGGTGGCTTCGGGGCACAGCAGGTAGGCCGTGCCCACTTGCACGGCGCTGGCACCCAGTGCACGGGCTGCGGCCACGGCTGCGGGGGTGGCGATGCCGCCAGCGGCGATGACGGGCACCCGCAGCGCGGCCGCGAGTTGGGGCAGCAGGGCCAAGGTGCCAGTTTGGCGGGTGAGGTCGTCGCTCAAGAAATGCCCCCGGTGGCCACCGGCTTCCAGCCCTTGGGCGATCACGGCGTCGGCCCCTTGAGCTTGCAGCCACAGGCCTTCTTCCACGGTGGTGGCGCTGCACAGCACCTGGGCGCCCCAGGCCTTGACCCGTGCCAGCAAGTCGGCACCGGGCAGGCCGAAGTGGAAACTCACCACCGCAGGTCGGTGGCGGGCCAACACATCGGCGGTGTCGGCGTTGAAGGGCACCCGGCCTGGGCCGTTGGCAAGGGTGGCCGGGTCGATGCCGAACTCGCGGTGGAAGGGCGCCAAGGCTTGCAGCCATTGGGCTTGAGCGGTGGCATCGGGTTGGGGTGGCGTGTGGCAGAAAAAATTCACGTTCACCGGGGCTGTGGTGGCATTGCGAAAGGCGTTCAGTTCGCGGTCCAGGGCTTCGGGGGTGAGCATGGCCCCGGGGATGGCCCCCAGGCCGCCTGCATGGGCCACGGCCACGGCCAGCCGGTGGTCTTGCGAGCCTGCCATGGGGGCTTGCAGCACGGGCAGGCGTATGCCCAGTGCCAAGGTCAAAGCGGTGTGTCGGGTGGTGGGCATTGCGGGGCTCCTTCAGGCGGTTTCTTTTTTGGCGGCCAGGGCTTGTGCGCAGGCGTGGGCGCTGGCCCAGGCCCATTGGAAGTTGTAGCCGCCCAGCCAGCCGGTCACGTCCACCACCTCGCCAATGAAATAGAGGCCGGGTTGCTTTTGGCTTTCCATGCTTTGCTGGGACAACTCGCGGGTGTCCACCCCACCGGCGGTGACCTCGGCTTTGCGGTAGCCCTCGGTGCCGCTGGGGGTGATGCGCCACTGTTGCAGGCTGTCGGCCAGCTGGGCCAGGGCTTTGTCGGGCACGTCGCAGGCGGGGCGTGCCAGGGCGGCGGTGTCGAGCCCTTGCACTGCCCCGGTGCACCATGCATCGGCCAGGCGGGCGGGCAGCAGGCGGCCCAACTCGTTGGCCAGCAATTTGCGCGATTGGCGTTTGGCCTCGCCCAGGCGGGTGGCCAGGGGCTGGCCGGGGGCCAGGTTCAGGGTTATGGGCTGGCCGGGTTGCCAGTAGCTGGAGATTTGCAGCACGCCGGGGCCAGACAGGCCCCGGTGGGTGAACAGCAGGTCTTCCAGAAACTCGGTTTTCTGCTTTTTCTCGCCCACGGCCAGTGCGGCTTCCAGGGACAGGCCGGCCAGCGCCACCCAGGGCTGCCACCACGCTTCGTCAAACGTGAGGGGCACCAAGGCGGGGCGTGTGGGCACCAGGGCCAGGCCAAACTGGTGGGCCAGCCGGAAGCCGAAGTCGGTGGCCCCGATCTTGGGAACGGACAAACCGCCCGTGGCCACCACCAGTGCTGGGGTGGACACGGGGCCGTGCGAGGTATCCAATTTGTAGCTGAAACTATCCGACAGTAAAGCGCCAGAGGCACAAAAGGCCACATTTTTCACGGTGCAAGGTTGCCAGCGGGTGACGCGCCCACCCGCAGCGCCCGCGTCGCATTCGCGCAGCAGCATGGCAATGAGGTCTTCGGCCGAGCGGTCGCAAAACAGCTGGCCTTTGTGCTTTTCGTGAAACGGGATGCCGTGGCGCTGTACCAGCGCAATGAAGTCTTGCGGGGTGTAGCGCGACAGGGCCGAGCGGCAGAAGTGCGGGTTGTCGCTGATGAAGTGGCGCTGGGGGGCGCGCACGTCGAGGTCGCGGTTGGTGAAGTTGCTGCGTCCGCCGCCGGAAATGCGGATTTTTTCGGCCACTTTTTCGCTGTGGTCGATCAACAGCACGTTCAGGCCCCGCTGGGCGGCCACCCCGGCACAAAACAGACCGGCGGCACCGGCACCGATGATGACGGCATCGAAATGTTGCATGCGCGGCAGTGTATGCGCGCTGGGAGCGGGGCTGGGTGGGGGTCAGGCCACCAGCACGGTGCGGTGTGTCAACTCCAGGGCTTTTTTGGACTGGCGGTCTATTTCCTGGGTGATGCCGGCCAGCACGTTGGCCACCACTGCAAACCCACGCCCTTGCTCGCCCGCCCGGGCGGCGATCACCTGTGCGTTGAAGGTGACCACTTTGGCCTCGCGGGCGACGGACTGGATGTCGGTGACGATGCCCGCCAGTTCTTTCATGAGCTGGTTCTCTTTCTGGCGGGCAATCTGATCAAAGGCCGTGGTGGCGGTGTTGAGCGCGGCCAGCACGGTGTCGGTGTTGGCCACGAGTTCGTTCACGGCATGTGAAAGTGCGGGGCTCTGGCGCTGGGCGTGTCCCAAGGCTGCGCGCATGTGGTGCATGAAACGCTCAATGGTGGGGCCCACGCCCTGCGGGCCTTGATAGGCCTGACGCACGAGTGCGGCCTGGTGGGGTTCCAACTGGTTGAGGGTTTGCATCAACTGTTGGTGGCTGTCGCAAAACAGTTGGAACGATTGTTGGGCTGCGTCCAGCATGGCCTCGCGCCCTTCAGCTGCCAGCAGGGTTTGCAAAATCATGCGTTGCGACAACATGCGTTGGCGTGCGGCCAAATTGACCAGTGACAACTGGGTGGAGGGGGCGGCAGTGGCTTGTGGCATGGCTGGACTCCTGTGGGTACAAACCCTTAAGCAAGCAATGGGCCATGGCGATGGGCCTGGTGCCGGCGTGTGGGTGGCCTGCACTACCATGTGGCGTGTCAACGGCGGGTGACCGGGCGCCCCCCTTGGGCCGTGCACCACGGCCTCACCCACAAACACAGGGCAACCCCATGAAACTGGCAGATGGTTTGGACAACGTGCCTGTGGGTATCCGCACCAAATTGATTGCACTGTTTGTGCTGATCAAGGTGTTGCCGTTGATTTTGCTGGCCTTGTTGGCGTGGGAGGGTGTCAGCCAGCTGGGCGGTGGGCTGGCAGATGAAACCGATGGCATCGCGGTTGAGGTGAAGGCCACCGTGGCCGAGATGGGCCAGACGTTCTCTCGAGAATCGGTCAAGGCGCTGGACGGCCGGGCGCGCGAGGAGCTGGAGCGCCTGACCACTGACACCGCCCGCGCCGTGGCCGATTTTTTGTATGACCGCGACCGTGACGTGTTGCTGGCCGCCTTGCTTCCCTCTGACAAGGCGCAGTACCAGGCATTTCTGTCCAACCGCACCCGCCCGGTGGTGGACCCCGGTGAATGGGTGCTGGCCCCCGATGGCAAAGGTTGGATGCCGACACGAGCCTCTGACACAACAGCCCAACTGGCCACGCCCAGCAATGCCGAAAACCGCCAGGACTTTCACTCGCGCGCGCCCGAAACCGTGGTGCGCCAGCGGCAGGTCCCGCTGTACCACGAGATGACGTTTGTGGGGCTGGACGGCAAAGAGCGCGTGAAGGTGTCGCTGACCGGTGTGTTGCCCAAAGACCTGCGCGACGTGTCTCGCCAAGAAAACACCTGGAGCAAGGCCGAAACTTATTTCGAGGCCCTGAAAAAAATGAAACCCGGCGAGGTGTACGTGTCCGACGTGATCGGGCCTTACACGCCGTCGCGGGTCATTGGCCCGGTGACCCCCGCCAAGGCCGAGTCGCTGGGCATTGCGTTTGAGCCTGAAAAAGAGGCCTACGCCGGGCGTGAAAACCCCAATGGCCAGCGCTTTCAGGGCATTGTGCGGTGGGCCACCCCGGTGGTGAAAAACGGCGCTGTCACCGGTTACGTGACGCTGGCGCTGGACCACAGCCACATCCGCAGCTTCACCGACCACCTCATGCCCACCCCGGCGCGGTACACGGCCATTTCCGATGCCACCAACGGCAACTACGCTTTCATGTGGGACTACCTGGACCGCAGCATTGCCCACCCCCGCCACCATTCCATCGTGGGCTTTGACCCCCAGACCGGCCAATACGCCACCCCCTGGCTGGAGGCCAGCCTCCACGATGGGTGGCAACAAAGCGGCAAACCCCTGGGCGAGTACCTGGCGGGTGTCAAAACCTTTGATGGCCAGACCCGCGACAAAAAACCGGCCGGGGCCCTGACCCAGGCCGGTTCGCTGGGCCTGGACTGCCGCTACCTGAACTTCGCCCCGCAGTGCCAGGGCTGGCACGACCTGACGGCGCAGGGTGGCTCGGGCTCGTTCCTGATTTTGTGGACCGGGGTGTGGAAGCTCACCACCGCCGCCGCCATTCCCTATTTCACCGGCCACTACGCCCACACCCCACGGGGCTTTGGCTATGTGACCATTGGTGCCAACGTGGACGATTTCCACGCCCCTGCGCTGGCCACGGCCCAACTGATGGACACCCAGGTGGCCGAATTTGGCGAACGCGTGAAAGCCCAGCAAGCCGGGTTGCATGCCTTGATTTCCGATGCCATGAACCGCACCGCTGCCAGCCTGGTGGTGTCCACCCTGGTGATGCTGGCCTTTGTGGTGGCGGTGGCCATTTGGTTGGCCTCATGGCTGACCCGCCGCGTGACCGACCTGGTGGCCGGGTTGTCGCGCATCGAAGCCGGTGACCTGGGCTTTCGCTTCAAGTCCACTTCGAAAGACGAGCTGGGCCACCTGAGCGACTCGCTCAACAAAATGGCCGACAGCGTGCAGGCGTCGTTCAAGCAAAACGACGAAGCCCGTCGCCAGGCCGAAGACAACAGCCGCCTGAAAAGCGACTTTGTGGCCAATGTGTCGCACGAGTTGCGCACGCCGCTGAATGGCATTTTGGGGTTTTCAGAGCTGATCCGCGAAGAAGCCCCCAGCGACGAGCTGCGCGAATACGCCGACACCATCCACCAAAGCGGCAGCCACCTGTTGTTGGTGGTGAATGACATGCTGGACATTGCCAAAATCGAGTCGGGTCACATGAGCCTGGAGCTTCGCGCCTTTGCCCTGCGTGCCTTGCTGGACGAATTGGCCTTGTTGCACGGCGCGGCCGCGCAGCAAAAGGGCTTGGTGCTCAACGCCCTGTTTGCCGATGATTTGCCTGATGAGTTCCGCACCGACCCCAAGCGGCTGCGCCAGGTCATCCACAACCTGCTGAGCAACGCGGTGAAGTTCACCGAGCGGGGTGAAATCAGCTTCAGCGCACGGCCGCAGGGGCGGCACCTGGTGGTGGGGGTGCGTGACAGCGGCCCCGGCATTGCGGTGGAGGCACAGCCGCTGGTGTTCGAGCGGTTCCGTCAGGCCACCGCTTTCATGACCCGTGAACACACGGGCACCGGCCTGGGGCTGGCGCTGGTGCGCGAGTTTGTGCGCCTGATGGGGGGTGAGGTGCGGCTGGAGTCGGTGCCGGGCCGGGGGGCCTACTTCGAATTCTGGGTGCCCCACGGGGGGGCGCTCAGTCAGGCAGCGCCTGAATCAGATCATTCGCGCTGATGGGTTTGATCAGGATGCTGTCAAAACCCGCTGACATGATGCGTTGCCGCTCGCTTTCCATGGCGTGGGCGGTGTAGGCCACTACCCGCAAGCCCGCCCATTTGGTCGACGCACGGATGCGGCGGCACACTTCTTCGCCGTCCATTTCGGGCATGCTGATGTCGAGCAACACGCTGTCGAATGGGGCCGACTCGGCCAGGCGTTTGAGTGCGGCCAAGCCGGTTTCGGCCTCTTCGGTTTCCCAGCCTCTGCGTTTGAGCAGCGCCACTGCCAGTTTGCGGTTGATCGCGTTGTCGTCAACCACCAGGACTCGTCTCATGTGGGGGCGGGTCAGGCAGCCCGTGCGGCCGTCAGCGGCTGTGGCAGGGTGGCGTGCAGGGCCTGCAGGCCCGTCAGCACGTCGCCCACCACGATGACGCTGGGGCTGCCCAGCCCAGTGGTGTGCAGGGTGTCCGTCAGGGTGCCCAGGGTGCACACCGCGTGGCGTTGCTGGGGCAGGCTGGCGTGTTGCACCACCGCCACGGGCGTGTGCGCGGGCAGGCCGCTTAGCAGCTCGGCCTGGATGTGGGCGGCACCGCTCACGCCCATGTAGACCACCAGCGTCAAGCGTGCGCTGTGGCAGGTGGCGGCCAGGGCGCGCCAATCGGTGCCGGTGCTGCCGGGTTTGGCGTGGCCGGTGACGAACACCACGCCCTGGGCGTGTTCGCGGTGCGTCAGTGGCACGCCCAGCGACGTGACTGCGGCCAGTCCGGCGGTGATGCCGTTGACCACGCTCACGGCCACGCCTTCGGCGCGCAGGGCTTCCACCTCTTCACCGCCCCGGCCGAACACGAACGGGTCGCCGCCTTTCAGCCGCACCACCTGTTCGCCTTCGTGAGCGGCTTGCACCATCAGTTTGTGGATGAAGGCTTGCGGTGTGGATTTGCAGCCGCCGCGTTTGCCCACATACACCACGCGGGCCGTGGCCGGGGCCAGGGCTGCGATGTCGGGGCCTACCAGATCGTCCACCAACACCACCGTGGCGTTCTGGATGGCCTTGAGGGCTTTGAGCGTGAGCAACTCGGGGTCGCCGGGGCCTGCGCCTACCAGCGTGCAGTGGCCTTGTGGGGCGGGGTGTGTCATGCCGGGGCTCCTTGTGTGGCCAGGGCCAACACATGGCGCACCTGGGCTGCAATGGGGGCGGGCACCGGGGCCTGACCTGCCAGCACGCGGCGGATGTGGGCGGCGGTGGCGTCGGGGTCGGTGCCGGGCAGGTCGGGCAGGGCGGCCAGCGACCCGGCCTGGGTGTCTTGCACGCGGGTGACCGTACCGGCCTCAAACGCGTCCATGGCCGGGGTGCGCCGGGCATCGGCCACAGGTTCGCCTTCGGTGCCGCGCAGCAGCAGGGCGGTGGTGTGCGTCAGGGCCAGCGTGGCCGTCATGCTGTGCAGGTATTCGGGGTGGGTGTAGCTGCTGACCAGCAGCGCGCGCCCAAGCACGGGCACCATCAGCTTGACCAGGCTGTGCGCGGGGTTGCGCAGGCCCACCACGCGGCGCACGTCCAGCAGGCGCTTCAGCCCGGGGTGCAGCAATTCGGTTGGGGCAAACAGCACCTGTCCTGGTGATATGTTTTCTATAGCTGAAAGTGCTTGTATATCAAGCGATAGAAACACTTTTTGTGCCGAAACTCTGTTGTTTTCGGTTTCACAGCCGTGCACCAGCACGGACAGGCCTTCGCGTGCCAGCAGCAGGGCCAACAGCGGGGTGAGCACGGGCAGTTTGCGTGCGCCGTTGTAGCTGGGCAGCACCACGGTGGGGGTGGTGTGGGGGTTGGACAGGTGTTGCAAGCGGGCGTGGGTGGCGTCGAGGAAGCCCGCCATTTCGTCGGGCGTCTCGCCTTTGATGCGCATGGCCAGGCAGAACGCGCCCACCTCCAGGTCGGTGACGGTGCCGTCGAGCACCTGGCCCATCAGGTCGGTGGCGCGTTCGCGGGTGAGCGAACGCGCACCGTCTTTGCCGCGCCCGATGTCTTTGATGTGGTGGCTGATGCTCATGACCGGATTGTGTGGCGTTCAAAACAACTTGGGGTCATAAAGCAAATCGAAGCCTGAGGGCGCTGTGTGGCCTCAGGCTTCGGCGGGCGTGCTCAGCGCCACAGCGGCCACGCGCTGTTTGAGCTGGGGCACGCACGAGCCGCAGTTGGTGCCGCACTTGAGCGTGGCCTGCAACGAAGCCAGGCGTTCGGTGGGGGTGCCGGGGCAACGCGCCAGGTGCTGGTCGATGGCACCCTGGCCCACGTTGAAACAGGTGCAGACCTGGGGGCCTTGGGCCTGTGCTGCGTTGGCCAGTGCTGCCGGGGGTTGGCTGCCGGGCAGCAGCAGCTGGCGGCCATAGGCGCCGGCGGCCAGTTCTTCTTGCAGCAGGGTTTTGATCCAGGCTTGCGAGCGGGTGTCGCCTGCCAGCAAAAACGCGTCCAGCGTGACCGTGGCCTCGTTGGCGCTGGCCGGGTTGCGAACCAGGCGCACGGCGCGGCGCTGGCCCTGGCGGGGGTCGGCGTAGCGCAGGGTGTCGGGGGTTTGCAGGCCCATCAGGCGTTCAATGTGGTCGAGCAGTGCCGCATCGGGGGCCTGGGGGGCCGCAGCGCGGAACAACACGCCGCTGCGTTCGCGCCCAAACGGCACGCAGGTGGCAAAGTCGAATTGCGGCATGAGGGCACGCAGGGCCGCGCGGGTTTGCAGCGCATCGTCTTCGGGCAGCCAGGCCAGGGCCAGCAGGGTCCAGGGCAGGGCGGTTTTGTCCATCCGCACGGCGGCGTGTTTGAACTCGGGCTGCTTGGAGGTGGGGCAATAGGCCGAGGTGGTGAGGGCGTTCACGCCGGCCAGTGGCAGGCCGTCGGCCCCCTGGCCGCTGAGGAATTCACTGCCCCAGTGCATGCCCATGAACACTTGGCTCAGGCCCATCTCGTCGCTGGCCTGCACGGGCACCAGCACGGTGCCGCGTTTGCTGCTCAGGCTGACCAGTTCGCCCTCGGCAAAGCCGCGGCGTGCCATGTCTTGGGGGTGCATCAGCACGGTGGGTTCTGGCACGTGGCCAAACAGGCGGCCCAGGGTGCCGGTGCGGCTCATGCCGTGCCATTGGTCGCGCAGGCGGCCGGTGGTGAGCGAGAAGGGGAATTTCGATTCGCGTGCCTCGGCCACCGGGCGGTGGGGCACGGCGGCAAACCGGGCCTTGCCGTCGGAGGTGGGGAACACGCCGTCGGTGTACAGCCGCACCTGGCCGCCTTTGAACTCGCTCCTGGCGGATGCAGCGGGCGTGGCGCTGGCGGGCAGGGGCCACTGTTGGGGGCCTTGGGTGTCGAGCATGGCGTAACTCATCCCGGTGATGTCCAGGTCGCGGCCGCGTGTGCTTTCACGGTGTTCGTTCCAGACGGCTTCGGGCGTGGGGTAGGGAAACAAGGTGGGCTGGCCGGGGCGCAGCTGGTTTTCCAGTTTTTGTGCAAGAAGCACGCCAATGTGCCAGTCGTGCCGGGGGCCGTTGCCGTGCAGTGGGTCGGCCTGTGCGCGGGTGGGCTCGCCGGGGGCTGCCTGGGGTGGTCGCACGGCGGCGCGCACGCGGGAGATGCGGCGCTCGCTGTTGGTGACGGTGCCTTCCTTTTCGCCCCAGGTGGTGGCGGGCAGCAGCAGGTCGGCGTAGTCGCAGGTGGCGGTGGTGGCAAAGGCCTCTTGCACCACCACAAACTCGGCGCGCTCCAGGGCGCGGCGCACGGTGGTCTGGTCGGGCATGCTTTGCGCCGGGTTGGTGCAGGCAATCCACAAGGCTTTGATTTCGCCATCGGCGGCGGCCTGGAACATTTCCACTGCGGTTTTGCCGGGTTTGCCGGGCACATCGGGCACGCCCCACAGGGCGGCCACTTCGGCGCGGTGGGCGGGGTTGGCCAGGTCTCGGTGAGCGCTCAGCAGGTTGGCCAGGCCGCCCACTTCGCGCCCGCCCATGGCGTTGGGCTGGCCGGTCAGCGAGAACGGGCCGGCGCCGGCTTTGCCAATCTGGCCGGTGGCCAGGTGCAGGTTGATGAGCGCTGTGTTTTTGGCGGTGCCGCTGCTGGACTGGTTCAGCCCTTGGCAGTACAGGCTCAGCGTGGCCGGGCTCTGGGCAAACAGGCGCGTGGCTTCCAGCAAGTCGGCCTTGCTGATGCCACAGGTCTGCGCCACCGCGTCGGGTGTGTAGTCGCGCACCGTGGCCTTGAGGTCTTCAAAACCCGTGGTGTGCGCGGCAATGAAGGCGGGGTTGGTCCAGCCTTCCCACAGCATGAGGTGCAGCATGCCGTGGAACAGCATCACGTCGGTGCCGGGCTGGATTTGCAAAAACAGGTCGGCCAGTTCCACCGTGTCGGTGCGGCGCACATCGGCCACCACGATTTTCATGCCGGGGTTCTTGCGCTTGGCGTCTTCGATGCGGCGAAACAGGATGGGGTGGGCGAACGCGGTGTTGGAGCCGACGATAAAAATCGTCTGCGCGTGGTTCACATCGTCGTAACAGGAGGGAGGGGCGTCGGCGCCCAGTGTCTTCTTGTAGCCGGCCACGGCGCTGCTCATGCACAGGCGCGAGTTGGTGTCGATGTTGT
>CAYFFJ010000078.1:11183-11532 GCA_964342395.1 uncultured Hydrogenophaga sp. | reverse complement strand
GCACCTTGAAGTAGCCCATGTCCCAGGTGGTGGGGTTGGGTTTCCAGGCGCCTTCAATGCCGCTGGTGGTGGTGTGCTCGCTGTGGCCTTTGCCCAACGCGTTGATCCAGCCAAAACCCATGGTTTCCATGGGGGCGGCCTCGGGCTCTGCGCCCACCAGCTTGGGGTCGCCTGCGCCGTGGGCCTTGCCAAAGGTGTGGCCACCGGCGACCAGGGCCACGGTTTCGTAGTCGTTCATCGCCATGCGGGCGAAGGTTTCGCGCACGTCGCGGCCACTGGCCACGGGGTCGGGGTTGCCGTCCGGGCCTTCGGGGTTGACGTAGATCAGGCCCATTTGCACGGCGGCCAG
>CAYFFJ010000078.1:0-11173 GCA_964342395.1 uncultured Hydrogenophaga sp. | reverse complement strand
GTTTTCCAGGTCGCGTTCGCCCGAATAACGGCTGTTGGGTTTGTCGCTGGTGGCCAGCCATTCTTTTTCAGCACCCCAGTAAATGTCTTCTTCAGGGGCCCAGGTGTCGGCGCGGCCGCCGCCAAAGCCAAAGGTTTTGAAGCCCATGGTTTCCATGGCCACGTTGCCGGCCAGGATGAACAAGTCGGCCCAGGAAATGGCGTTGCCGTGCTTTTGCTTGATGGGCCACAACAGGCGGCGGGCTTTGTCCAGGTTGCCGTTGTCGGGCCAGCTGTTGACCGGGGCAAACCGCTGGTTGCCGGTGCCTGCGCCACCCCGGCCATCGGCCGTGCGGTAGGTGCCCGCACTGTGCCAGGCCATGCGGATGAACAGGCCGCCGTAGTGGCCCCAGTCGGCGGGCCACCAGTCCTGGCTGTCGGTCATGAGGGCGGCCAGGTCGGCTTTCAGGGCCGGGTAGTCCAGCGTGCCAAAGGCGTGGGCGTAGTCAAAACCGGGGTCCATGGGGTTGGAGGCGGGCTGGTGCTGGTGCAGGATGGCCAGGTTCAGCGCGTTGGGCCACCAGTGGGCGTTGGACTGTGTGCCTGGCGTGGCACGCGCGCCGCCAGCGGCGTGGAAGGGGCACTTGGCTTCGGTGTTGTGGGGGGCGCTCATGGTTGTCTCCGGTTGCGTTGAGGAGCCGTGATGGTGCGCCGGTTCGGTACTTCAGTCCAGGCAATTGAATTGATGCATTCAATAGCCAATGACTAATTTAGAGGGGTTACTTCGTCACCCGGTTGTGGCTGGCACAACGCATCCAGCGGTGGGCCGCCACGGCGCAGCAGCACATGGCGTTCGGTGTGGCACAGCTCCAGGGTTTGGCTGGCGGGCCAGCGCTGTTGCACCCAGGTGTGCAGGGCGGCGGGCATGCTGACCACAAACCGCCCGGCGGCCACGTCTTCAGCGGGGTGGTCTGCCGTGTGGAACCACGGCAGCAGCGCCGCGCCCAGGGCAATGGGGGGCCAGTGGGCCTGCACCACGCTGGGCCGGTAGCCCAGGTGCCGCAACGCCTGCTGGGCGCGGGTGCGGGCGGTGCCGGAATCGGTGGCGTTGGGGTTTGTGCCGGGGCTGGGGGCCCAGGCGGTGGCCAGCAACTCGGCCACCCATTGGTTGCAGTTCTGGTGCTGCGGGGCCCAGGCGTGGGCGTTGGCGCTGTAGCTGTGCCCCAGCAGTTGCAAGGCCAGGGTGTCGTCCAGCGCGGCGGGCTCCAGCTGCGCGGCGGCTTCAGGCGGGGGCACCAGCAGCAGCAGGTGGCCCAGCGCGGGGTCGTGGGTGCCCATCACAAAGCGGGCCAAGCCTTCGTCAAACAGGCGCGGGCGTTGTTCGTCGCACGCAAAGTAGAGCTGGCGCACCGACCACGGTGTTTGGGGGCTGGCCTTCAGGCTCAGCCCCGCGTGGGAATAGCGGTGGCCCAGGCGCTGCAAGGCCTGGCCCGAACGCGCCACCAGCGCCACGCGCTGGCCGCTGGTGCGGTGGGCGGCTTCCAGCTCGGTGCGCAGCACAGCGGCCACTTGCAGCAGCCGGTCTTGCACGGCGGCGGTGTGTTCGGCGGTGGGGGTGCACACGGCCAGCGACGCGGCCTGTGCCGGGGGGCAGGCCCACAACGTGGCCCACACCGCTGCGGCCAGGCTGAATGCGTGGGCCCTGCGGCGAACGGGCGCCCGGCGGTGGCGGGTCACGCGGGCAAAAAAGGGTCAGCCGCCGATGGCGTGGTTGCCCAACTCGCGGTGGCGCTCGTCGTCCAGCACCAAGAAAAACGGCTGGGCCTGGCCTTGCGCCGTGGGCTTGGCAAACGCCAGGCCGTAGGGGCGGTGTTGGGCCAGCACGGTGTGGCCCACGGCCAGTTGTTCGCGCTCGGCGGTCACGCGGGGCAGGCGCAGCCACACGGGTGCGGCATCACCCGCAGCGGCTTGCATGGTGGGCTGAAGCCGCAGCTGCAGCAGGTCGGGGCGGCCCGCCACTTCGGCCACTTCTTGCACGGTGTATGGGCCTTGGGCCACGCCAGTGGCGCGGGATGAGCTGTTGCTGGAGGTGCCCAGCGAGTTGGACGCACTGCCCGCCGCTGTGGACGCAGCGCTGGAGGCCGACGAGGTGCTGTCGGCCCACGCGGCTGGGGTGGCCAAGGCGAGGGCGGTCAACAGCGCGGTGGTGCAAGAGAGTGCGGTGAAGTGGGTCATGGGGGTGGTGGGCTGAGTGAATGCGCACTGAGCATAGCCGCAGCGTGTGGCCTACAGATCTTGCGCGTAGCGCATCAGCATTTCTGCCTGCGTTTCGGCGGGAATGTCGCCGCCAATTTGGTCTTTCATCATTTCGCCCATGGACGGCATCACATTGCGGCTCACCAGTGCTTCAGCGCTCCACAGCCGGGAGCGCATCAGCGCCTTGGCGCAGTGCAGGTAGGCGGCCTGCACCGTCACGCGTATCACCAGCTTGGGCGTGCGTTTGTCGTCGGTGCACAGGGCGATGTCTGGGGCGGCGGTGGTCAGCACGGCGGTGCCGTTCACGCGCAGGGTTTCGTCCACGCCGGGCAGCAGAAACAGCAGGCCGATGTGGCCAGTGGCCACGATGTTTTCCAGCGTGTCCAGCCGGTTGTTGCCCGGTGCGTCGGGTATGAGCAGGGTGTGGGCGTCCGGCACTTTCACAAAGCCGGGTGCCCCGCCGCGTGGGGAGGCGTCCAGCAGGCCCGCGCCGCCGTTGGCCCCTGCGCTGGCCACCACCACCAGGGGCGACAGGCCAATGAACCGGGTGGCGTGCACGTCCAGCGAGGGCATTTGTTTTTTCACCGACCGCTCGCGGGCGGGGGCGTACAGGGCGCGGAGGTCTTGCAGGGTGGTGATGTGCATGGGGGCATTGTGAAGGCGGCCGTGCGCTAGCATCGCCCGCATGAGTTCCCACTACGAAAGCCTGTACCCCCTTGGTCTGTACCCGGAGGCCTTTGGTGTGCCCGAGCCTGCCATCGAGGTGGGGCGCGACGTGTGGCCACGCAAACCGGCGGTGTTCATCCGCCAGGTGCAGGCGCCCCAGCCCGCGCCTGTGGCGGGCGAGCCTGCCGAGGCCGCCGCACCCGTTGAGGCCAAAGCCGTGCCGCACGAGCTGGTGGCCGGCCAGTTTGGGCTGGTGCCGCGTTGGGTGAAGTCGGCGTCAGACGCCAAGTTGCGCTCCACCAAGCTGGTGAACGCACGCGCTGAAACGGTCACCACCTCCAACAATTTTCGCGAGGCCTGGCTGGCCGGGCAGCGCTGCATCGTGCCGCTGAACGCGTTTTTTGAAGACGACCTGCGCAGCGGCAAGCCGGTGCCCACGCGCATTGCCCGCGTGGACGGCAAGGCCATGGGCGTGGCCGGCCTGTGGGAACACTGGGAAAAAGACGGTGAAACCATCACCAGCTTCACGCTGTTGACGATCAACGCCAACAGCCACGCCCTGCTGCACCGCTACGGCCAGCCCGGTGCGGAAAAACGCATGCTGGCGGTGCTGAGCGAGGGCACCTACGACGCCTGGCTGAGCGCCCGCCCCGAAAAAGCCCGCGAGTTCATGCGCGCCTACCCGGCCAACTGGCTGTTGGCCAACCCGGTGGAAACCAAAAAGCCCAAAGTGCCCGCCGCCCTGAAAGGGTTGTGAATGGGTTGTGACGGGGCTGTGAAGGCGAGGGCTGCCGGGCGCAGCCGCGCGTTTCAGCCCGCCGGAATGTCGGGCTCTACCAGCAGGGCCAGCAACTGCAACGACTCTTGCCAGCCCAGGTAACAGGCCTCGGTGGGAATCATGGCCGGTATGCCCTCTTGCACCGCGGTCAGTTCGGTGCCCACCAGCACGGCTTTCAGCGTGAGGGTGGTGCGCATGGCACCGGGCAGGTTGGGGTCGTCAAATCGGTCGGTTTTGACGATGCGCTCGTTGGGCACCAGCTCCAGGTAGTCGCCGCCAAAGGCGTGGGTTTGCCCGTTGCCCAAGTTGGTGAACTGCATGCGGTAGCTGCCGCCCGTGCGTGCGTCCAGGTGCAGCACGCGGCCTGTGAAGCCGTGTGGGGGCAACCATTTGCACAGCGCGTCGGCGTCCAGCAAGGCGCGGTAAATGCGTTCGGGTGGGGCGCGCAACACGCGGTGCAGGGTGACGGTGCCGGTGGTCATGGGGGTGGGGATGACCCGCACCGCGAATGTGGCCTGCCCTTGTGCCCAGGTCAACAGCCGGTCGATGTTGGGGTGTTTGCCGGGGTGGGCTTGCGCGTCGGCGGTGTGCTCGGCGTACCACTCCAGCCCCAGCGTGGCCGCGGCGGGTGTGATGTGCCCGCCATACAGCGCGCCCAGCGCGTGGTACACGGCCAGCGAGCCGCCTTGGCCGGGCTTGTTTTCAATGGTGGCCAGCACCTGGCCCTGGCCATCGCGCAATTCAAGGGCGGCCAAGTGGGCCACGGTGGGCAGTTGTTTCAGTCGGTCAGCAAAGTTCATGGATGTAGCAAAGAAGTGAATACAGACAAGCGCTAGTTGCCAAAAAGGTTTGATTTTTTTCCCGAAGGTTCTGGCCCATCCAGCGTCAGGTGCCTGGCCACGCTCATGGGGTGGCGAACTGCGCGTAATACGCCTGCACCGCCGGGGTGTTGGCCATGCGTTGGGCGTGTGCGTTCAGCGCGGGGGCCACGCGTTCGACCAGGTCGGTGGGCACGTGGTCCAGTCGGCCAGCGTTGAGGCCGCGCACGTCCACAAACACCTTCAAATCGGCCATGGTCAGGCGGTTGTCGGCAAAAAACTCGCCACCGTGCGCCTGCAACTGGGCTTGCAGCCAGGCCAGGTACACGGGCATGGAGCCATTCACCAGCGCCAGGCGCGCGGCTTTTTGCTCTTCGCCGCTCATGCGAAAGGTGGGCCCCAGGCGCACGCTGGCTTCTTCCACCACGTACATCACTTCGTCGCAGAACAAGGCCTGCAGCGGGTCAGTGGGGTACAGCCCGGCCAGCTTGCCCACGTAGCGGTTGATGGCATCGCACTGCGTGACCTGCACGCCGTCCACCTCCAGCGTGGGCACCTGGCCAAAGGGTGTGCACTTGCGGAACTCGGCAAATTCAGGAAAGGCAAACCGGTGGTCTTCAAACGCAATGCCGCCCATGTGCAGCGCAAGGCGCGCGGGCTCGGCACGGCCACCGTGGAAGTTGAAGTAGTTGAGTTTGAGTTGGGGCATGGGGTTTTCTGTGGGGGGTGGTGGTAGCCGATTGTCCAACAGGCGCCCAAACGCGACGGCATGTGCAGCGCCTGTTGCGGTGTCAGGCGGCCCAGGGGGGGGCCATGCCGCCGCAACATCTCGAAACGGTTTGCCCGCTGGCAAGGTGGCCCGTGGTTGAGGGCGGTAACAGAATCGCAGGTTTTCAACCCGGCAACCGCCAGGTTTCAGAAACCTTTGCCCCAGGAGGCCTCCATGATCCAACGTTTTTCCACCTGTGCCGTGCTGGCTCTGTGCGCCAGCGTCACCCTGCTGGCCACGGGTTGCGCCAACCTGTCCCACCGCCAACAGAACGCCGCCATTGGGGCGGGCGTGGGTGCGGTGGCGGGCTCGGTGCTGACGGGCGGCAGCACCATCGGCACGCTGGGCGGTGCCGCCATTGGGGGTGCCATCGGGCATGGTGCCGACTCTTCCGGCGGCAACCGCCGCCGTTGAGCGTCCCGCGCAGCGCCTTTGCAAAGCAGCCGCGCCATGCAGCACCAGTGCGAGCCGCCGTTCAACACTGGGCCGACCCCCTGAGCACCGAGAAATACACGTCAATCGCCCAAGTCTCACGCGCCACGGCCTACCGGGAGTTGACCGATCTGGTGGCGCTGGGGTTCGGCGCCGAGGGTTTTCAGGCTCAGGTGGAAATTCAAAAACAATAGCTTCTCTGGTTTGATGGATAAGCGGTAAGGGCACTTTTTATCAAATGCATCAGCGTTTGTTCTTCACAGCCATTGCTGTATTTGGTGTTAAATAAGATGCTTAAATTGGAGCCAAAGCACCATGGACACCGTTCTCAGCCACCACAGCGTCAGCGTGACCGACCTCAAACGCAACTACGCCAGCATCTTGGCGCAGGCCGACGACGAGCCCGTGGCCGTGCTCAACCACAACCGGCCCGAAGCCTACCTGGTGCCCGCCCCTTACTTCGAGAGGCTGATGCAGCACCTGGAAGACCTGGAAGACGCCAAGCTGGCCCGCGAACGTGCCAACGGCCCGTTTGTCGAAGTCAACCCGCAAGACCTGTGACGCATGGCCCACAAGCTGCGTTTTCATGAACTGGCGTGGGCCGAGTGGCAAAAGCTGGACGGCAGCATCAAAGCCCCGCTGAAAAAGAAACTGCTGGAGCGGCTGGAGGCCCCCCGCGTGCCGTCAGCCGCCCTGTCGGGCATGGCCGACTGCTACAAAATCAAACTGCGGCAAGCGGGCTACCGGCTGATTTACCGCGTGGACGACGAAGTGGTGACGGTGAGCGTGATAGCCGTTGGCAAACGCGACAAGCTGGCGGTGTATGACACGGCTGCGAAACGCAACGGTGATCAAATTGAATAGCTGCTTGTGCTTGATAGATAAGCGGTAAGCCCTGTTTTTATATAAAAAATCTCTTTGAGCCCGTCAGAACGAAGACCCCGGCTCGCTCAAAAACGCCAACTCTTCTGCCGTGGAGCTGCGGCCCAGAATGGCGTTGCGGTGGGGGTAGCGGCCAAAGCGGTCGATGATGGCTTTGTGTTGCAGCTCAAAACGCAAGGTGTCTGCCATGCCGGGCTGCGAAAACAGCGCCACTGCTTGCTCATGAATCAGCGCCGATTCGCTGTGCATGTAGGGCATGTAGGCAAAGCTGCGGTGCGCCAAGGGCAGGCTGCGGTCTTGTCCATTGGCCACCAGCTCTTGCGCCAGAGCCAGGGCCAGCGCGTCCTGCGCAAAGGCGCGGGGCTCCTGCGGTTTGTGGCGGTACACATTGCGCGAAAACTGGTCCAGCACCAACACCTCTGCCAACCGCCCCTCTGGCGTGGCGCGCCAGGCAAACAGCTCACACCGCGCAGCGGCCTCCAGCGTGGCACCGAAGCGGGTGCGAATGGCGTCGTCCAGCGCAGCGTCTTTGGCGAAGTGCTGCTGGGGGGTGAGTTCGGTGAACCAGAAGTGGAGGATGGTTTGGGGTTCCATGGTGGAAGGATAGCTTGCGCATGCAACCCATGACGGACGTGCACGGCGTTGCGAGGTCGATAGTGAAGCGCAAACCGCCCATTTGCGCTTCATGTGTGAAGCGTAAAAAGCCTAAAATGCGCTTCATGTGGATCTGGCAAGCCCCCGATTGGCCCAATTTTCAGGTGGACGCACAGGCGCTACAGCCTGCGCTGGTGGCAGCGCGGCTGGCGCAGGGGCGCATGCTGGGCGTGGTAAGCGGCTTGCAACTGGTGGACCTGGGCGACCTGCAACTGGCCGAATGGGCCGACGAAGCCGTGGCCACTGCGCAGATCGAGGGCGAGGCGCTGCAAATCAACTCGGTGCGCGCGTCAGCCGCCCGCCGCCTGGGCCTGACGCAAAGCAGCCGGGCCATGCAACGCCAGCGCGAACCCCGTGTGGAAGCCACGCTGGACGTGGTGGAAACCGCCGTCCAGCACTGGGCCGAACCCCTGAGCGCCGAACGCCTGTTTGGCTGGCATGCCGCCCTGTTTCCTACGGGGCGCAGTGGCATCACCCGCATCGTGGTGGGTGGCTGGCGCGACCACCCGGAGCCCATGCAAATCGTCACCCCCCGGCTGGGGCGGCCCGACGTGGTGCACTACCAAGCGCCCGACTCGGGCGACGTGCCCGCCCACATGGCGCGGCTGATCGACTGGTTCAACAGCCCCGCAGAAGCCAGCCGTCTGGACGGCCTGGTGCGCGCGGCCTTGGCGCACCTGTGGCTGGAGGCCATTCACCCCTTTGAAGATGGCAATGGCCGTATCGGCCGTGCGCTGGCCGACCTGGCCATGGCGCAAGACCTGCGAAGCGGGCAGCGCCTGTTCAGCCTGTCGCGCCAAATGTGGCTGGACCGGGCGGGCTACTACCGCGAACTGCAAGCCGCCACCAGCCAGCCCGTGCTGGACGTGACCCCCTGGGTGCGCTGGTTTGTGGGCTGTGTGGAACAAGCCTGCCTGGCCACCGTGGCGCAGGTGCAGGGCGCAGCACGCAAAACCGCTTTCTGGGCCACGCTGCAAGCCAACCACCCCCAGCTTTCGGCCAGCCAGCGCAAGGTGCTGAACAAGCTGTACGACTTCGGGCCAGACGGCTTTGCCAACGGCCTGAGCACCGAGAAATACACGTCAATAGCCCAAGTGTCACGCGCGACGGCCTACCGGGAGTTGACCGACTTGGTGGCGCTGGGTGTGCTGGTGAAAAGCGGGGTAGGCCGGGGGACGCGGTATGCGTTGGTGGGGGAGCGGGACATTTGACTCAAGCGATTTGTACCGCGTTCACCATCTCATGCAGCCGGGTGCCCGAAAGCTCCAAGCCGTTGGGCCAGCACAGCGCGCCAGCGTCCACAAAGCAACGTTCAAAATAGGCCGGATCGCGCAACGGTTTCAGTTCAACCGCTTGCGCCAGTAGCCAGGCTTGCGGTGTTGGTGGGCCACAGCCAGCACCAGAATGTCGGCACCATCTTGGGTGTAGATCACGCTGTAGGGGAAGCGGTGCAGGCGGCAGCGGCGAATCTGTGGCGTCAACGGGTGCCAAGCCTGCGGAAACTGTTCAATGAGTCGCAACGTTTTCAGTGTCTCAAGCAAAAAGGCATCACCCAGGCCCGGCGCTTGGTCTGCATACCAGGCCATGGCTTCGTCCAGCTCGGTCTGAGCCGGCTCCAGCAATCGAATGTTCATGAGCCCTTGCTGGCTGAGTGGTATTTCGCAATCACGTCAGACAAGGCAACCGCCTTGATTTCGCCGCGTCGGTAAGCGGTCAGCCGATCGTCGGCCTCTTTGGCCCAAAGCGCATCCAGCGTGGCATCGGGCTGGTCAAGGCTGTCCAGAATGCGCTCCACCACTTCCATCCGTTCTGCCGGTGGCAGCTGGGCGGCTTGGGCACTCAGGGCTTCAGCGGTGGTGATGGTCATGTTGGCTCCAAGGGGAACAGACAGCGGGGTGAGATATCAAATTATCTGCGCTACTCAGAACGAAGACCCCGGCCCGCTCAAAAACGCCAGCTCTTGCGCCGTGGAGCTGCGGCCCAGGATGGCAAAGCGTTGGGAATGAGGGTGGGGGTAGCGGCCAAAGCGGTCGATGATGGCCTTGTGTCGCAGATCAAAACGTAAGGTGTTTTCCATCTGGGTGCCTGCAATCCAATCGCATTGCGCGGTCGGGCTGTGACCAGGCTGTCAAGCTGCTTTCTTGAATTCCAGCGGCAGCAGCCCTTCCTTCTTCGCGTCCAGCAGCACGATTTCGACGATGGTGCCGTCTTCGGCGTAGCTGATGTTGGTGTGCCAGCCCTGGGAGGTTTCACGCACGATGGGCTTGTCAGACACCCGAATTTGCAGGATGTCGTCGTCTTCAAAATAAGTGGATTTCATGGCATGGGCTCCCAGTGATGCATGACGGTTTTGACCACCAGCGCAGTTTCCAAAACGACTGCAGCGCAAAGCAGGTTGTCGTCGCGGTCGGCAAAATGCTTGTACAGCCAATGATGACCCGCACCTGCATCCTTGTCCACGCCAGTGTCAATGATGTCCAGAAGCAGTGCATCAGTCAGATTGCGTTCCCTCATGCGTTGCCGGGCATGCGCAGTGACGACGACAGGCAATTGGAAGCGCACACTGAAAAAATGGTTCATCTTTCCTCCCCCTCAGTAGATTTCGACCAAGGCACTGCTGGCATCCAAGTTCAGGACCACACCGTTTCGAATTGCAATGAATGGATCAAATTAGATAGCTGCTTACGCTTTACAAAAGGGCGGTAGGCACTATTTTTATAAAAAATCTGAACCACTCAAAACGAAGACCCCGGCCCGCTCAAAAACGCCAGTTCTTCTGCCGTGGGGTTGCGGCCCGGAATGGCGTTGCGGCGGTGGAGCGTTATGCCCAGCCGCTCAGGCCCCATCATTTGAGTGTTGCAACGCAACCTGCTCGGCCCGCAAGCGCAAATATTCCTGCGGACTCACATGCACCACTTGCCCGTTTTCTGCCAGCACCATCTGGGTGTTGGTTCGTTTGGCATCTTCGGCTGCGCGCAGCCCGGCGCGGGCCAATGCATTCAGTGCCGCTTGGGCGGGGTCCAGCGCTGAGTTGGACGGGTTCAAAACGGCGCTCATGGGTTGGCTCCTTGGGCCAGCAGGGTGGGCTGGCGGTGTTGGTTGTCGTACAGAAACCAGGCGTTGACAATGGGCTTGTAGGTGTTTTCAAACTGGTTCAGCCCTGCATCAAACCGCCGCCGAACCACAGCGTCGGGAATGTTATGCCCGCCTTGGGACACCCGCAACCGCACGCGTTCAATGGCCATGTTGGCAGATGGCAGCTGCAAAAAATACAAACTGACCTGATAGCCCAGCGCCCGCCACAGCGGCACTTTTGCCGCGTAGGCCCGGCCAGACAGGGTGGTTTCAAGCGCAAAACTGCGGCGATGGGCCACATGGTCATCAATTTCCGCCAGCATGATGCGCCCCGCCTTGATGGCGGCAACCTCAGGTGCAAAGGGCGACAGGCCCGCTGCAATCAGGTCTGCATTGACGAATACCGGGCACTGCCCCTCTGCTGGCAGAAATTCGCGTGCAAAGGTGGTCTTGCCTGCACCGTTGGGGCCGGCAATGATGAGGGCGCGGGGCTGTGCTTCTGTCATGCGGGTTTGGCACCGAGCCACTCAGAACGAAGACCCCGGCCCGCTCAAAAACGCCAGCTCTTCTGCCGTGGAGCTGCGGCCCAGGATGGCGTTGCGGTGGGGGTAGCGGCCAAAGCGGTCGATGATGGCTTTGTGCGCATGTTCGAAACGCAAGGTGTCCTCCATGCCTGGCTGCGAAAACAGCACCACTGCTTGCTCGTGTATCAGCGCCGACTCACTGTGCATGTAGGGCATGTAGGCAAAGCTGCGTTGCGCCAAGGGCAGGCTGCGGTCTTGCCCACTGGCCACCAGCTCTTGCGCCAGCGCCAGGGCCAGCGCGTCCTGCGCAAAGGCGCGGGGCTCCTGCGGTTTGTGGCGGT